>NZ_BCQU01000020.1:0-83986 GCF_001552235.1 Actinomadura rubrobrunea NBRC 15275
CCCCCGGCCGGCGGGGCGGGCCCCGAGGGCGGCGCCGACACGCCGGCGAGCCGGGCCGCGCAGCTGCGCGACACGCGGCCGCAGCCGCCCGTGGCGGTGGACGAGCGGCCGCCGCCTCCGCCCGCGGCGCCGATGCCGATGGGGCAGCCGATGCCGGCCGGTCCGGGCGCGCCGCCGGACGTGATGGCCCCGCCCGAGGCGGCCGGCCGGGTGCGGCGCCGCGGTCCGCGCCGCTGGACGTGGCTGATCGTGTCGGTCGGCGTGGTCGTCGTGGGGCTGGGCGCCGTCGGGTTCGTGGGACTGCAGTCGGTGCGCAACGGCTACTACATCGGCGAGGAGAACGGGCGGGTCGTGCTGTTCCGCGGCACCAACCAGGAGGTGCCGGGCCTGAGCCTGTCCCGCAAGGCCGCCGCCAAGGACCAGCCCAACCCGCCGATCCTGGTCGCCGACCTGCCGGAGGACAAGCAGCGGGCGGTCAAGGAGACCTACACCGTCAGCGGCCCCAAGGCCGTGCGGGACCTGCAGAACGCGGTGTGCCGGTACTCGCTGCGCGACCAGGACGGCAAGGTCGCCATCGTCAAGGGCGCGGGGCAGAAGAACTGCCGCGAGCAGACGATCACCAGCAGCGCCATCGAGCTCGGCGAGCTGCCGAAGAGCGACGCCGACGGCGTCCGCCGAGGGGCGTTCTCGTTCGTCGGCCAGGCCCAGGCCGAAAAGAAGCTCAGCGAACTGGAGGGGCGCAAGGCCGCCTGCCGTTCCGCCACCCCCACGGTCCCGGACTGCCCGGCCGACGAGAGCAACGGGGGCAACGGGGGTCGGTCGTAGATGAGCCAGCTCGGGGAGCAGATCCGCCGCCAGCTGCCGTACCAGCGGCGCAACGCGGCGTCGCTGGCGCTGCTGATCTTCGCGATGGTGCTGACGCTGTCGGCGTTCGCGGAGGTGGGCCTGGCCCGTGACGGTCAGATCCCCGCCGGGCTGTTCGGCTACGGCGGCGGGCTGGTGGTGCTGGCGCTGGCCGCCTACTTCGTCCAGGCCAGGTTCGCGCCGTACGCCGACCCGCTGCTGCTGCCGCTGGCGGTGGCGCTGAACGGCCTCGGCCTGGCGATGATCTACCGGCTGGACCTGGACACCAGCGCCGACCGCAAGGCCGCGGCCGCCGCGGGCAAGCAGATCCTCAAAGACGCCGCCGACGCCTCGTCCCAGTTGATGTGGACCTTCGTCGGCATCGCGCTGTTCGTGGCCGCGGTGCTGATCATGCGGGATGTCAACCGCACCGACGCGCCGCTGTCGTTCACCCCCAAGACCGCACAGCGCTACACGTACATCATCGGGCTGGGCGCGATCCTGCTGCTGCTCCTGCCGATCGTCCCGGGCATCGGCGCGGAGATCAACGGCGCCCGGGTGTGGATCAACGTCGCCGGGTTCTCGGTGCAGCCGGGCGAGTTCGCCAAGCTGATGCTGGTGGTCTTCTTCGCCGGGTACCTGGTGAACAAGCGGCAGGCGATGTCGCTGATCGGCAAGAAGATCGGGCCGCTCAGCCTGCCCCGGGCCCGCGACCTGGGCCCGATCCTGGTGATCTGGGTCTTCTGCCTGGGCGTGCTGTTCATGCAGAAGGACCTGGGCACCGCGCTGCTGTACTTCGGCCTGTTCGTGTCGATGCTCTACATCGCCACGCAGCGGGTCTCGTGGGTGCTGATCGGCGTCGGGCTGCTGGCGGTGGGCGTGTTCATCGCCACGCTGCTGCCGTTCATGGGCCACGTCAACCAGCGCATCGACATCTGGCAGAACCCCAAGCCGTACTTCGACGGCGGCTGCCTGCTGGAGGACGGCAAGGTCGAGCCGGTCAACCCCGACACCGAGATCTACAAGCAGTACGACGCGGAGCTGGAGCGCAAGGCCGACGAGTACGAGCGGGCCGGGCAGACCGACAAGGCCGAGCAGACCCGCCTCATCGGCCCGGGCTACTACGCCTGCAGCAAGCTCGGCGGCTCGTACGCCGACAGCGCCCAGCTGATGAAGGGGCTGTTCGCGCTCGGCGAGGGCGGGGTGCTCGGCACCGGCCTCGGCCAGGGCGAACCGTGGCGCACCCCCCTGTCGTTCAGCGACTTCATCTTCGACTCGCTGGGCGAGGAGCTCGGGCTGACCGGGCTGATGGCGCTGCTGCTGATCTACGCGCTGATCGTGCAGCGCGGCATGAAGACGGCCGTCGCCGCGCGCGACCCGTTCCTGAAGCTGTTCGCGGGCGGCGTGTCCTTCGTGCTGGCGCTGCAGGTGTTCGTGATCGTCGGCGGCGTCACCCGGCTGATCCCGCTGACCGGCCTCACCACGCCGTTCCTGTCGCAGGGCGGTTCGTCCCTGATGGCCAACTGGATCCTCATCGCCATCCTGGTGCGGATGAGCCACGACGCGCGCAAGCCGGCGCCGCAGTCGATCCAGGACGAGGGCATGACCCAGATCGTGAGCACGAGGTGATCCCGCAGCCATGACCAGCGAAGTCGCGCCCGACACCGACGCCGAGCGGAGCGCTGCAGCATGAACATGGACAAGCCGCTGCGCCGGGTCGCGATCTTCGGGCTGCTGCTGTTCTTCGCCCTGATGGCGCAGGTCAACTACGTGCAGGGCAGCCAGGCCGAGAGCCTGCGCAACGACGACAAGAACACCCGCAAGTTCGCCGAGGTGTTCAACGCGCCCCGCGGCGACATCATCGCCGGCGGCCAGGTGATCGTGCAGTCCGAGCCGACCGGCAAGGACAACCCCAAGTACGGCCGCACCTACAAGAACGGCCCGGTGTACGCGCCGGTCACCGGCTACTTCAACGGCGGCGCGTCCAAGGTGGAGCTCGCCTACAACTCGCTGCTGGGCGGCACCGACAAGCGGATCACCCACCAGCGCTGGTTCGACGCGTTCATCGGCAAGAAGGCCGAGGGCGCCAACGTCGAGCTGACGCTGAACACCGACGCCCAGCAGGTCGCCTACCAGCGGCTGCGCAACAGCACCACCCGCCGCGCCGGCGCCGCGGTGATCGACATCAAGACCGGTGCGGTGCAGGTGCTGGCGTCCTACCCGTCCTTCGACCCGAACGAGGTGGCGCCGCAGCGGGGCACCAAGGGCAGCCAGCGGCTGGTGGAGCTGGACCAGGCCAAGGGCGTCATCAAGCCGCTGATCGACAACGCGATGAGCCAGACGTTCCCGCCCGGCTCGTCGTTCAAGACGGTGACGGCGGCGATCGCCATGGAGCAGCTGGGCCTGACCAGCAGCTCGATCGTCAACACCGGCCAGCTGATCCTGCCGGAGTCGGGCAAGCCGCTGCCGAACTCGCACGACACCGGCAACTGCGCCGGGCGCGCCACGCTGCGCGGCGCGTACGCCGAGTCCTGCAACACCACGTTCGGCGAGCTGGCGCTGCAGATGGGCATCAAGCAGCTGAACGCGGGCGCCACCAAGTTCGGCTTCAACCGCCGGTTCGAGATCGAGCCGGACGTGCGGCCCGCCGAGAGCGACGTCCCGGTGGCGGTGCGCAACCTGGAGACGGGCCAGATGACCCCGACCGGCAAGGACGGCACCGCCCGCTCGGGCATCGGGCAGGAGAACGTGCGCGCCACCCCGCTGCAGATGGCCATGGTCGCCGCCGCGGTCGCCAACGAGGGCAAGATCATGAAGCCGTACCTGGTGCAGACGGTGCGGGCCAAGGACCAAAGCGAGCTCTACAGCGCCGAGCCGAAGGAGTTCTCGCAGGCCATCAAGCCGGAGACGGCCGAGCAGCTCGCCGACATGATGCGCGCGGTGGTCCGCGAGGGCACGGCGCGGAACCTGCAGGGTATGAACATCGCCGGGAAGACCGGCACCGCCGAGCAGGGGGACGGCAACCCCAATGCCCGGTGGTTCGTCGGGTTCGCCCCGGTGAACAAGCCTCGGTACGCCTTCGCCGTCATCACCGAGGGCCCCGGTGACGGCGCCACCAACGCCGGTCCGGTGGCGGGCGCGATCATGGCCCAGGTGTTGAAGAAGTGAACTCCGCTCTCGTCCTGAACGACCGGTACCGGCTCGTGGAGCCGGTGGCCACCGGGGGGATGGGCGAGGTCTGGGCCGCCCGCGACGAGGTGGCGGGCCGCCCGGTCGCGGTCAAGCTGCTGCGCGACGACCTGCCGGAGGACGTCGCCGCCCGGGAACGGATGGCGGCCGAGGCCGAGTACGCGTCGCGGCTGCGGCACGAGGGCATCGCGCGGGTGTACGACCACGGCACCCACCGCGGCCGGACGTACCTGGTGATGGAGCTGGTGCGGGGCGAACCGCTGGCGGCGGTGCTGGCCCGGGTGGGCAGGCTCACCGCCTGGCGCACCCTCGACCTGGTGGCGCAGGCCGCGCGGGCGCTGGCCGCGGCGCACCGGGCGGGCATCGTGCACCGCGACGTCAAGCCGGGCAACCTGCTGGTGACCGCGGACGGCACCGTCAAGATCACCGACTTCGGCATCGCGCGCGGTCCCCAGCCGGCCTGCCTGACGGCGGCCGGCCGGGTCATGGGCTCGGCCCACTACCTGTCGCCCGAGCAGGCCACCGGGCAGGAGCTCACGCCGGCGGTCGACCTGTACGCGCTGGGCGTGGTGGCGTACCAGTGCCTGGCGGGCCGGGTGCCGTTCGACGGGGACACCACGGTCGACATCGCGCTCAAGCACGTCCGGGAGGTGCCGCCGCCGCTGCCGGACGACGTCCCGGCCGACGTCCGGGCGCTGGTGGCGGCGCTGCTGTCCAAGAACCCGGCGGAGCGGTTCGGCGGCGACGCCGACCGGGCCGCCGAACGCGCCGCGGCCCTCCGCGACACCTCGCCGTCGCCGGACGCCCCGAGCGGTTCCGCGACGTCGGACGCCTCGGGCGTCCCGACGGGTGTTTCACGCGAAACCTCGGCGCTTCGGCACGACTCGGCCGCGTCGCCCCGTCCCTCGGAAGGCCGCTCGGGCGCCTCGCGGAGCGCGCGGGACGGCGCGGCGGGCCCGCAAGCTTTCGACAACGGTTCGCGCGACGCCGTGCGCGGCCGGCCGTCGACCGGCGCACCAGGCGCCGCCGAGGCCGCGCGAAGCGCATCGGGCGGATCGCGGAGCACTTCCCGCAGTACGCGGATCTCGGGGGACGCCCTGGGCGGATCGCGCGCCGGCGGCGCGTGGGTTCGCCCTCAGAGTGCGCAGATCTCACGCGGTGACATGCCGCGCCTTCCGCGCGGCTCTCCGAAGGCGGTCCGGGGCTCACCGCAGTCTCTCCGCGGATCATCGGGAAGCCCTGGCGAGCCGCGGCGGGCGTCCGGCGCACCGAGCGGATCGCCGGAATTTGACCACAGCATGACTCCCGGTACCCTGCGCCTCGGGAACAGGACAGGGCAGGGACGCACCGCACCGGCGCACCGCACCCGGGCAGGCGCACCGATCCGCGGGCCGAGCGGGCCCGGCGGGCCGGTTCCGGAGGGATCCGTTGCGGCGGGGTCGGGATCCCACGGCGCGCGGCCCGAGGGTCTTGTCTCGGTGCGCCCGATTCGGGACGATCGTGAGCCGCATCCACGCCTGAGAGCCGGGTCAACGACCCCGTATCGCAGCGCGTCCCCTTCACAGAAGCCGACCACCGATCCGACCGGGGCGGCCCCGGGCCCCCCGAACCCAGCACCCGTACCGACGGGGAGGACCACGACTCCGTCAACTCCGAGCCCGGATCCCTCGCAGGCCCTTCGCGGGGGGCTAGGTTCTGAGGACAAGGTGTAGACGTACGAGGGAAAGTGCACATATGAGTCAACCTCGGCTGCTCGGCGGCCGCTACCAGCTCGAAAGCGTCATCGGGCGCGGCGGCATGGCCGAGGTCTACCGTGCCAGAGACCTGCGTCTCGACCGCGTCGTGGCGGTCAAGACGCTGCGCTCTGACCTGGCCCGCGACCCCACGTTCCAGGCCCGCTTCCGGCGTGAGGCTCAGTCGGCCGCGTCCCTGAACCACCCGTCGATCATTGCCGTCTACGACACGGGCGAGGACTCCGTCGGCGACACCTCCATCCCGTACATCGTCATGGAGTACGTGGACGGCAGCACGCTGCGCGACCTGCTCCGGGAGAACCGCGCGCTGCTGCCGGAGAAGGCGCTGGAGGTCACCGACGGGATTCTGCGGGCGCTGGACTACAGCCATCGCGGCGGCATCGTGCACCGCGACATCAAGCCGGCCAACGTGATGCTGACCCGCAACCACGAGGTCAAGGTCATGGACTTCGGCATCGCCCGGGCCATGGCCGACTCGGCCGCCACGATGACGCAGACGGCGCAGGTGATCGGGACGGCGCAGTACCTGTCGCCCGAGCAGGCCCGGGGCGAGCGCGTGGACGCGCGCAGCGACATCTACTCCACCGGCTGCGTCCTGTACGAGCTGCTGACCGGCCGGCCGCCGTTCACCGGGGACTCCCCGGTGGCCATCGCCTACCAGCACGTCCGGGAGGAGCCCGTCCCGCCGTCGCAGGTGGACGCCGACATCCCGCAGTGGGCGGACGCCATCGTGCTGAAGGCGATGGCCAAGAACCCCGACCACCGCTACCAGACGGCCCAGGAGTTCCGCCAGGAGATCCACCGGGCGCTGCACGGGCAGCCGGTCGCCTCCACCGCGGCGTCCACCATGCTGATGGGCGCGCAGCCGCAGGCCACCCAGGTGATGGGCGGCGTGCCGCCGCGCACCCAGGTGCAGCGGCCGGTCGGCAACGGCTACGACCTGCCGCCGGTGCAGTACGACGAGCCGCAGTCGGGCGGCGGCAACGGGAAGAAGGTCGCGCTGTGGCTGGCGCTGGCGGCGGTGTTCATCGGCGGCGCGGCGCTGTTCGGCTGGGCGTTGTCGGGCCGCGGCGGCGACGAGGTCAAGAAGGTGGCGGTGCCGAGCAGCATCCTCAACCAGTCCCGGGACGAGGCGGTGGCCGCCCTCATCCAGGTCGGGTTGAAGGTCGGCCAGACCACCGAGGAGTACAGCGAGACCGTCCGCCGCGGCTACGTCATCAGCTCCGACCCGCGTCCCGGCGTGCAGGTCCAGGCGGGGTCGGCCGTCAACCTGGTGGTGTCGCGCGGCAAGAAGCCGCCCGAGCAGGTCGAGGTTCCGGACGTCACGGGCCGCCCGTACGACGAGGCGGCGCAGTTGCTGTCGGATCGCGGTTTCCGCGTCGGCCGCGACTTCGAGTCGTCCTCGGAGGTGCCGCGCGGCATGGTGATCCGGACGAACCCGCCGGGCGGCACCCGGGCCGAGGTGAAGTCCCGCGTGGTGATCGTGGTCTCGACCGGCCCGAGCCAGATCAAGCTGCCCGACCTGTACAACCAGAGCCAGCGGGCCGCCTGCAACCGGTTGAAGGGC
This sequence comes from Actinomadura rubrobrunea NBRC 15275, assembly GCF_001552235.1. Taxonomy (NCBI): domain Bacteria; kingdom Bacillati; phylum Actinomycetota; class Actinomycetes; order Streptosporangiales; family Thermomonosporaceae; genus Actinomadura; species Actinomadura viridilutea. The sequence goes on from NZ_BCQU01000020.1 coordinate 7,354, forward strand.
CTGGGCCTCAAGTGCGAGGTGCAGAAGCAGCCCGCGCCGCCGGACAAGCCGGTCGCGCCGGGCCAGGTGTTCGCCCAGAGCCCCGAGCCCGGGGCGACGGTCGCGCCGGGCGACACCGTGACCGTGGTGGTGAACGAGCCTCAGCCGACCAGCCCGACCCCCGGCACCGAAGGCCCCAACTTCCCCGGCGGCCGCCCGAACTCGGGCTGAGCGACCGGACACAAGAGCCCCGGCTTCCCCCGAAGCCGGGGCTCTTCGCTGGACGGCGGGGCGGGCTTCTGCCGGGGCCGAGCGGTGCGGGAGAGCGAGGGGTCGGCGGAGGGGCCGGCTCTGGCGGGGCCCCGGATGCCTGTCCAGGGATCCGGGGCCCTTGCTCGTGCGGAGGAATCTGTGGTCGTGGACGCCCCCGATGACCACGCCTCAAGGATGACGTCTCGACATCACGGAGCGCAACACGACAGTTTCATTAAGTGAGAAAGTTTGGGGAGTCCGCCGGACATACAAGAGAGGGCTTCCGCCACTCGGGGGCAATGGCGGAAGCCCTCTCGTGATGGTCTTCGGACGCGCACCAGAGCGTGTTACGGATTTCAGCGGAATTTTTCCCCCGGAACCGGCGATGGGCTCGCCGCCACCCCCCTCACACGGTAGAAGCGCAGGTGGCGAGCCAGTTCCGGAGCAGCGCATGGCCGGATTCGGACAGCACCGACTCGGGATGGAACTGCACGCCCTCCAGCGGACGGCGGCGGTGCCGCAGCCCCATCACCACCCCGTCGGGGGTGCGGGCGGTGATCTCCAGGACGTCGCCGGGCACGGTGGCCGGGTCGACGGCCAGCGAGTGGTAGCGGGTGGCGTCGAACGGGTTCGGCAGGCCGGCCAGCACGCCGCGTCCGTCGTGGTGGACGGGGCTGGTGCGGCCGTGGACGATCTCGGGCGCCCGCGTCACCGCCGCCCCGTGGACGTGGGCGATCACCTGGTGGCCGAGGCAGACGCCGAGCAGCGGCACGTCGGCGTCGCGGACGAGGTCGAGGCAGACGCCGGTGTCGGCGGGGTGCCCCGGGCCGGGGCTGATCAGGATGCCGCCGACGCCGCGGGCGTCGCCGGGGCGCACGTCCGCGCGGTCCTTGACGACGCAGTCGGCGCCCAGCTGCAGCAGGTACTGGACGATGTTGAAGACGAAGCTGTCGTGATTGTCCACGACGAGTACACGCACACCCCTATTGTCGCCGCAGGTCAGCGGTGCGGTGACGCGGACGCGGAGGGGGTGGGGCCGTCGACGACGCCGTGGTCGAACTGCACCTTGGGTTCCAGCCAGGGGAACACCACGTACCACAGCAGCGCGACGACCACGGCCGCGAGCGCGAGGGCGGCGAGCGCCTTGGTCCGCAGCCGCTCGCCGGGCAGGTGCCGCCAGATCCAGGCGTACATCGCGGAATCCTCCAGGGTCAGTCGGCGGCCTGCGGGCTGGTGGGGGCGGCGACCCGCTCCCGGGTCTCCACCAGCCGCCCGTGGACGATCAGCCGTTCGGCGGCGGAGTACTTGGGATGGCAGGTCGTCAACGTGATGAGCCGTTCGGTGGGGCGGCGGCGCGGATGGTTCGGCACGGGCGCGATGACCTCCACGTCGTCCGGTTCGACGATCCGCCGTCCGGTGACCTGGTAGACGAACTGGCGGCGCCGGGTGTCGATGAGGATGCGGTCGCCGCGCCGCAGCTCGCCGATGCGGTTGAACGGGGCCGAGTAGGTGGTGCGGTGCCCGGAGACGACGAAGTTGCCGACCTCGCCGGGCATGGCCGTGCCGGGGTAGTGGCCGGGCCCCTTGCGCAGGTCGGCGCGGGTCACGCCTTCGACGATGACGTACCGGTAGTCGCGGCCCAGCTTGGGGATGCGGATCAACGCCAGACCGCGGCCGAGCTTCACCTTCTCGGTGGTGACCGCCGGCGCCTGCCACGCCTTCGTCAGCTCCTTGCCGAGCCGGTCCTGCTGCTCGCGGGTGTAGCGGCCGGTCCCCCACAGCTCGTAGGCGACGAACAGCAGCAGAACCAGACCCGCGGTGATGCACAGCTCGCCGAGGCCACGGATCAGCGTCCGCACCGCGCGCGTCCCCTTTCGTCCGCGATCGCCGCCGGTGGACGGCCGAGGTCAGGTGTCGGCGTCCCGCGGCACCGTGGCGTACTTCATGGTCACGTTGCCGGTGAACGCGGGCAGCTCGACCCGGTCCAGCGTCCGCACCGTGTACCCGAGCCCGTACTCGCGCACGTACCGGCGGTAGACGGCGATCTCGGGCGAGGCGTCCAGCGCGGCCCGCAGCCGCTCCGGATCGCCGACCGCGGTGATGCGGAACGGCGGCGAGTACACGACGCCCTGGAGGATCAAAGTATTGCCCACGCAGCGCACGGCGCTGGTGGAGATGACCCGCTGGTCCATGATCTGCATTCCGGCGGCGCCGCCCGCCCACAGCGCGTTCACCACGGCCTGCACGTCGGCCTGGTGGACGACGAGGTCGTCGGGGGCCACTCCGCGCGGCAGCTCGCCGGACTCGGGCTGCGGCGCGTCGTCCAGGACGACCCGCACGCCGCGGCCGCGCAGCGGGGCGAAGCCGGACGCGGCGGCCAGCCGGTCGGCGCGGGCCTGGGCCTGCTTGACGCGCGCGTCGCGCCGTCCGGCCAGGCGGGACGCCCGGTCGACCTCGCGGCGCAGCCGCCGGTACTCGGCGCGGTGCCGGGCGCTGCGGCGCTGCTCGGCGACGATCAGCTCGGTCAGCCGGGTGCGGCCGGTGTCCCGCAGGTCGGTGCCGCGGGCCGTGCTCGCGCCGGCCGCGAACAGGGTTCCCGCCGCGAGCATCAGGAGTGGGAGGATGCTTCGCCACGCTCTACGCCGTACGCTGCTCACCAGCGACTACGCTAACCCACAAAGACCCATGTGCGGACCGGCGCTCCGGCCGCCGACCGCCCGAGGAGATCGATCCGACCGTGGCCAAGTCCAAAGTCCGCAAGAAGGCCGTCTACACGCCGCCGCAGAAGTCCAAGGCCCCCGAGGTCAGCCCGCGTTGGCTGGCCCCCACGATGATCACTTTGTGGTTGCTGGGGCTGGCCTGGATCGCGACGTTCTACGTCACGGCGAGCACGGGCACCGACGTGCCGGTGATGACCGACCTGGGGAACTGGAACCTGGGCATCGGCTTCGCCTCGATCATCCTGGGCGTGATCCTGTCCACGCGGTGGCGCTGACCGCCCACGGGTGACGTCCGGCCGCGTCCGGCCGCGTTGTCCACAGCCGCAGGGCGTGCGGCACGGAGTTGTCCCCAGGTTTTCCACAACCGCGGCGCGATGCGTCGTGGCCGGATGCGGCCATTTCGCGGGTTGTTCCTCTTCTGGTCGCCGCGTCACAGCGGCGTGCCGGCGGACGTCAGCTCCGCGGTCTTCACGGCCACCAGCAGGACGAGCACGGCCAGCACCGCCACCGGCGCCAGGATGTGCACCGCCTGCCGGGCGCGCGCGGGCGCGTAGGCGTACGCCGCCGCCAGCGCCGCGCCGGTGACCAGTCCGCCGACGTGGCCCTGCCAGGAGATCCCGGGCACCGTGAACGTGATCACCAGATTGATCACCAGCAGGACCACGATGGGCCCGACCTGGCCGCCGAGCCGCCGTCCGATCACGAAGTACGCGCCGAACAGCCCGAAGATGGCGCCGGACGCGCCCACCGCGCCGTCGGCCGGGGCGTTCAGGTAGAGCAGCACCGAGCCGCCCAGCCCGGACAGCAGGTACAGCGCCAGGAAGCGCCACCGGCCCAGCAGCTGCTCGAGCGCCGGACCGAGCGCCCACAGCGCCCACATGTTGACCAGGATGTGGCCGATGCCCCACGGGCTGTTCGGCCGCTGGTGCAGGAACATCGAGGTGACCAGGCGGTACCACTCGCCCTCGGCCACCCCGATCAACTGGCCGGAGCGTCCGATGTTCTGGCCGACCATCATGAAGTCCCACACGACCCTGGTCGTGGCGGCTTCGGCCAGATAAACCAGCGCGCAGACGCCGATGAGGGTGTAGGTCACCACCGGCGTGGCCGTGCGCGGCGTCCGCGCGCCCAGGACGGTGCGGGGCTGGCGGACGCCCCGGTTGCCCTGGGCCACGCAGTCCACGCACTGGTGCCCCACGGCCGCGTCCCGCATGCACTCGGGGCAGATGTACCTGTCGCACCGGGTGCACCGCACATACGTCTCCCTGGCCGGGTGCCGGTAGCAGACGGGCACCGGCGTCTCGGCCCCGGACGCGGGGTTGGGGTCTGTGCTCATTCGGCGGCTCCCGGGAATCGGGCCGGGTGGCGGGTCGGGTACTGCTCGGGTCTGCGCGCGTGGCTTCCCACTTGTACTACGACTGGCGGCGCTCGATCGTCACCGACTGGATCACGACGTCCTGGAGCGGCTTGTCGTTCGGGCCGGTCGGGACCTTGGAGATGCGGTCCACCACGTCCGTGCCCTGGATGACCTTGCCGAAGATGGTGTGCCGGCCGGTCAGGTGCCGCGTGTTGGCGACGTTGGTGGTGATGAAGAACTGCGAGCCGTTGGTGTTCGGTCCGGCGTTGGCCATCGCCAGCAGGTACGGCCGGTCGAACTTCAGCGACGGGTGGAACTCGTCCTCGAAGCTGTAGCCGGGCCCGCCGGTGCCGCGGCCGATGGGGTCACCGCCCTGGATCATGAAGTTCTCGATGACCCGGTGGAAGATCGTGCCGTTGTAGAGCGGAGTGTTCGTCTGGGTCTGCCCCGTCCCGGGGTGCCGCCACGTCTTGGTGCCCTCCGCCAGCCCGACGAAGTTCTCCACGGTCTTGGGCGCCTTGTCGGGGTAGAGCTGGAGCACGATCGGGCCGAGCGACGTCTGCAGCGTCGCGAAAATCTCCTCCGCCACGAGCGGCGCCTCCTCGTCGTCGAGTCGGATGTTCTCTCGATGCGTTCGGCGCGTCGGCGCGCGCCGAGTGCGGTGTCACACGCGCGACCTGCTCACCCTGCGTGACCGTTCAGACGCGCAAAAGGGGTTTACCCCCCGTCTCACGGGAAGGGTGCCGACAGGACCTCGCAAACAGGGAGGTTAGCGTGTCCCTAAAGAAGAGCATCCGCCGTAAGCCGCGGGACGCGGCGGTTTCGCGGTTCGAGCGTGTGCAGGACGCATGCCGGCAGGGCGCGTCGCTGTGCCGGCAGGGCGCCGCCATTGCCGCCGAGCGTATCGTCCCCGCGGCGCGGGAGGGCCGCGACATCGCCGCCGAACGCCTGCTGATCGCGCGGAGTTGGAGCGCGCCCCGGCTGATACGGGCCGCCGGATATGTCGAGTCGGATCTTGCGCCGCGCGTGAGCTCGCTGTTGACCGACATGGCGCACCGGCTCGAGCCGCACCCCCGCAACCGGCGCGGCCGCAACGCCGCCCTGATCATGACGGCGGGTGCCACCGCGATCGGCGTGGCGGGCGCGCTGCTGACGCGGCGGAGCGTTTCACGGACCATGACGGACGAGTTGAGGGAGTCCGAGTCGGAGCACCATCCGACCCCCTCTGACGGCCAGATGCGCTCGTCCTGACACAGAGAACGCCCCTAGACCACGTGCCCAGGGCCCGGCCGTGACAGCCGGGCCCTGCTTTCGCCTTCCCCAAATCCCGCCCGCCGCCAACGACGGTCATCACTCCGCTCAGGGGCGGTGGCGTCCTCCCTGTGGATCAGCAGCCGGACGTACCCGTTCGGCGTCGATCCGCTGACGGACGCGCCTGCTCCCTTTGTGCCGCTGTGCTCGGCCTTCGCCGTGTTCGGCAGCCGCCGTCCCGATGATTGCTACCAACCGGTACCGTGAACGCCATGTCGCCGAAGGCCCGTTCGCTCCGGCAGCTCATCGCCCTCCAGGCCCGCCGCGCCGCGCACGCGGCCGTGCACCGCGGCTGGGAGTTGATCCAGCGGTATGGCGAGATCACCCCGCACACCCCGGGACGCCGCCGGTTCGCCTACCTCGGAGAGGGCGTCTGCATCGGATTCCCGATCGGCGCCATCTACGGCGAGCCGTGGATCTCCATCGGGGACCACACGCTCGTCGGCACGCACTGCACGATCTCGGCCGGCTTCGTCCCCGGGCTGGACCTCGGCCCGGACATCATCGTGCGGATCGGCAAGGGCTGCTCGCTGGGCCGCGGCACGCACATCGTCGGCCACCAGTCCATCGAGATCGGCGACGACGTGTTCACCGGGCCGAACGTCTACATCACCGACCAGAACCACAGCTACGGCGACCTGGACACGCCGATCGGACGGCAGTGGCCGGAGAACAAGCCGGTCGTGATCGGGGACGGCTGCTGGATCGGCACCGGAGCGATCATCCTCCCCGGCACCCGCCTGGGCCGGAACGTCGCCGTCGCGGGCGGTGCGGTGGTGCGCGGCGAGTTCCCCGACCACTCGGTGATCGGCGGCGTCCCCGCCAAGGTGCTGCGCCGCTACGACGCGGAACGAGGCTGGCAGCCGCCCCTTCGGAAGCGCTCCCTGGCCTCGCTGGACGAGCTGGCCACGCTCTCCTCGGTCGAACCCCTGGAAGAGGCCCGCGAAGAAGCCGGCTGACACCCCCGCCCCAACCGACACGCCACGCCGACATACCACCGCACCCGCCGAGGCGGCACCCAGCTGCTGCTTTCGACGATCGCGGCTCAGGAACGACGAGCCATGGCAGAGCCGACCACCTGGGCACGGTGAACTCCAGGCCGCAGGGCAGGACCGCCACGGCAGCGGCCGGCTCGGTTCAGGCGCGGCGGGGGTTGCCGCCGCGATGGTGTGCGTGAGCCGCGGGGCCGCGAGCACCTCGCCGATCACCGTGTCGGCGGTCGCCGTGCTCGCCGTTCGTCCGGGCGCGGGGGCCGCGGCGGTCGCGGTCACCCGCTGCGCCGCGGCGGACGCGGCCGCGAGGCCCGCCGGGGCGGCGCCCCCGGGGACGCTCCGGGCGTTCGGGGATCAGCGGCTCCTCGATCGGGATGCCGGACGGCGGACGCGCCCCCGTCAGCCGGACCAGTTCTTCGTCGCCGGACCTCACACGGACGCGTCGGGCGTCGATGCCCGCCCTGCGGGTCATGGCGGCGGTGGCGCGCACCTGGTGCGGCAGCACCAGCGTCACGACGGTGCCGTGTTCACCCGCGCGCGCCGTTCGGCCCGCGCGGTGCATGTAGTCCTTGTGGTCGGCGGGCGGGTCGACGTGCACGACCAGGCTGACGTCGTCGACGTGGATGCCGCGGGCGGCCACGTCGGTGGCGACCAGCACGTCGATCGCCCCTTCGCGGAACCCGGCCAGGGTGCGGGTGCGCAGGCCCTGGCTCTTGCCGCCGTGCAGCCCGGCGGCCCGTACCCCGACGGCGGTGAGCTGCTTGGTCAGCCGGTCCACGCCGAGCTTGGTGCGGGCGAACAGGATCGTCCGCCCCTCCCGGTTGGCGATCTCGGCGGTGATGAGGGCCTTCTCCTTGGGCGACACCAGCAGCAGGTGGTGGTCCATGGTGGGGACGGGCTCGTCGACCGGTCCGATGGCGTGCGTCACCGGGTCGTCCAGGTAGCGCTGGACGAGCACGTCGACGTCCTCGTCCAGGGTGGCGGAGAACAGCAGCCGCTGCCCGCCCGGCCGGACCCGGTCGAGGATGTCGGTGACGTCGGGCAGGAAGCCCATGTCGGCCATGTGGTCGGCTTCGTCCAGCACGACGATCCGCGCGTCGCCGAGGTCGCAGGCGCCTTGGCGCATGAGGTCCTTGAGCCGCCCGGGGGTGGCGACGAGCACCTCGACGCCGCGGCGCAGCGCGTCGATCTGCCGGGCCATCGAGGTCTGCCCGATGACGGTCGTGAGCCGCAGGCCGACGGACCGGCCGAGCGGCGCCAGGTCGGCCTGGACCTGCTGGGCGAGTTCGCGGGTGGGCACCAGGACCAGGGCGAGGGGGCGGCGCGGCCCGGCCTTCTGCCCGGCCAGACGCGCCAGCAGCGGCAGGCCGAACGCCAGCGTCTTGCCGGAGCCGGTCTTGCCGCGGCCGAGCACGTCCCGTCCGGCCAGCACATCGGGGATCGCGGCGGCCTGGATGGGGAAGGGGGTGTCGATGCCCCGCCGGGACAGCGCCGCGACGAGCGGTTCGGGCAGCCCGAGCTCGGCGAAGGAGGGCAGGACGGTGCGATTGTCAGCAGGCAGTAGGGTCACGCAATACCTTCCGAGAGGGGGGCACGTCCCGGGAGGCCACCTCGATCTCGGACAGGTGGGCTGCGCAGACGGGCCTGACGCGTGGGCGTCGCAGAAATGGTCTGATCAGTCTAACGGCGCGGCGACACCTGTTTATGCCCGGTCCTCTGGGGCCTCACGGGCCGCAGCCGTTTCCAGGACGGCGTGCGGAGGCGGTGATTGGACGGTGACACCGCCGACGAGTGAGAACGCGCGCACCCGCAGTGTGGGGGCATCCGGCGGCAGCGGCTCGCAGGCGTCGTCGGCGCGTCCGCCGAACAGCCCCGCGCCCGACAGCAGGCTGCCGCCCGCCAGGACGACGCGCACGCCGCGCGGCACGCACACCGTCACCCCGCCCACCAGGGAGACCTTGGTCAGCGTGACCTCGGGCGCGGTGAGCTGCGCGTCGCGCAGGTCGAGGCTGGCGCCGCCGACGACGCTGAGCGACACCAGGTGCCGGTCCACGTGCCAGCGGCCGTGCCGTCGCAGACCGCCCACCGGCGTCACGTGCCACGCGATGCCGGACCCCTCGCCGGCGCCGTCCGGGGCGGTAGCGGTCCCGGCCTGGGCGTCCTCGTCGGGCAGGTCGCGGACGAGCCGTTCGAGTGCGTCCCGGGTGTGGGCGAAGTGGGCCTCCTCCACCCGCGCGCTGAACTCGCGCAGGCTCAGCAGCCCTTGACCGCAGGCCCGGTTGAGCCGGGCCACGACGGCGTCGCGCACCGCGTCCGGCCCCGTATCGCCGTCCTCCGGGCGCGAACTCCGGCCTGGTTCATCCATGCCGCACGACCTACCCGCGCATTTCAAGATCGTGCAAAGCCCGGCATGGTCGACAACAGATCAGCCCTCCGGCCGTCCCGCCCATCAGATCGGCACGCCGCTGTCGGCGTGCGCGGCGCAGCCCGCCGCCTGGGCTGTCGGTGTGCCGCCTCTCCCGCAGACAGGTGCACGCCAGTAGTTCGAGGTGGCGCGCTGACAGCGCAACGCCGTTAGGCGTGCACCGCGACGAAATCAAGGGGCGGGCCAGGTGGCGCCGCGCGCTGGGCGGACGCGGGCGGACGTCCTGAAGAACGAAAAAGCCCAGGCAGCAGTCAGCCTCTACCTGGGCCTTCGGGTGTGGGTGGAGCCACGGGGATTCGAACCCCGGACACCTGGCTTGCAAAGCCAGTGCTCTGCCAACTGAGCTATGGCCCCTGGAAGTCGGCGCGTTGCCTGTCCGGCAGGCGTCAGCTTACCGGTGTACGGCGCTCAACGTGTCATCGTCGGGCGTGCCGTCGGAGGATGCGAGGAGCAGGTCGGGGAAGTCGGCGACGCTGGGCAGGACGTGGGTGGCGCCGGCGCGCAGGAGGCGGTCGCGGTCGTGGGCGCCGGTGAGGACGCCCGCGACGACGGAGGCGCCGGCGCGGCGGCCGGACAGCATGTCGTTCTCGGTGTCGCCGCAGACCGCGATGTGCCGCACGTCGTCGACGCGCAGGCGCAGCGCGGCGGACAGGATCAGGTCGGGCCAGGGACGGCCGCGGCCGACGCCGTCCTCCGGGCACAGGGCCAGCTCGACGCGGTCCCACCAGCCCAGCGCGTCCAGCACCCGGCCGAGGGTGCGGCGGCCGAAACCTGTGATCAGGCACACGTGGACGCCCGCGTCGGCCAGCCGCTCGAGGGCGGTCTCGGCGCCGGGCACGGGGACCAGCCCCCGCCGGTCGACGATCAGGTCGTAGGCGCGCTCGAACGCCAGGTGCGCGGCCTGGGCGCGGGCCTCGTCACCGGGGAACAGCTCCCGGAAGATGTCGATCTTGGGGCGTCCGCGCCCGTCGCGCACCCGCGCCATCGCGCGGTCGTGCGCCGCCGTGCCGGGCGCGACGCCGAGCGCGGCGACCGCCTCGGCGAAGGCCGCCTCCACGGCGTCCCCGTCGGCGAGCGTGGTCCCGGCGAGATCGAGGCAGGCGACGGTGATCCGACCCGCTCCGCTCACGCCGGGCCCCTCCTCGAAGTCAGTCTCCCGTCCGCCGCGTCACCCGCGTCGGATGCTCAGTTGTCAGAGGACGTCGCCTCGGTCCACAGGTCCAGCTCGGCACGGTCCTGCTGCAGCCGGCGCCAGACGACGAAGCCACCGAGAGCGACGACAGCGAGAACAAGCAGCTTCTTCACGGTGGGACCCCTTACCTCGACTATGAAGCCAGCCCCGGGGAAGGAAGGAAGCGAAAAAGAGTCTCCCCCAGGCTCTTCCGCAGCCTAGCAACCGATGCCGGTCTGTCCGCACCCCAACGCCGGTATCGGAGGGCCGGTATCGGAAGGGCGTCCGGACCGTCCCGCCCGGATCGCGCGGCCACGAGGAGAAGGGTGAAGGGAAGCCCATGGGCGCTGACGACGACTTCGCTCTTTGGGAGCAGGAGCTGCGCTGCGGCCAGGGAGCGGACGCGGCGGAAACCCGCGGGAACCAGCGCGGCATGTTCGTCATGGCGGCCCTCACCTCGCTGGGCTGCACGGCCATGATCCTGATCGGTCAGACGCCGCTCGGCGTGGCCGGCCTGCTGGTGGTCGGGTTGATCATGTTGCTGTGGCGAACCGGTTGGTGAAAGTCGGGTCAAGTCGGACAGATGTCCCCTTTCGGATGATCCAATGAGAGAAGGAATCCGATAGGAATTTGGGGGATGGAATGAGCGACCCGACCGCACGTCCCGTGGCCGCCAGCGGCACGTTCACCATAGGCGGCGATTTGACCGTCCATCGGCTCGGCTACGGCGCCATGCAGCTCACCGGGCCGGGGATCTGGGGCGAGCCCGCCGACCGCGACGAGGCGATCCGGGTGTTGCGCCGCGCCGTCGAGCTGGGCGTCGACTTCATCGACACGGCCGACTCCTACGGCCCGTTCGTCAGCGAGGAGCTGATCGCCGAGGCGCTGCACCCGTACCCGGAGGGCTTGGTGATCGCGACGAAGGGCGGTCTGACCCGTCCCGGGCCCGGGCAGTGGCTGCCGGTGGGGCGTCCCGAGTACCTGCGGCAGTGCGTGGAGATGAGCCTGCGCCGGCTGCGGCTGGAGCGCATCGACCTGTACCAGTTGCACCGCATCGACGCCAAGGTGCCGTTGGACGAGCAGCTGGGCGTGCTGCGCGAGATGCAGAGCGAAGGCAAGATCCGCCACATCGGGCTGTCCGAGGTGTCGGTGGACGAGATCCGGGCCGCCCGCGAGCACATCGAGGTGGCGTCGGTCCAGAACCTGTACAACCTCGCCGACCGCAAGCACCAGGACGTCCTGGAGTACTGCGAGAGCGAGAAGATCGGGTTCATCCCGTGGTTCCCGCTGGCGACGGGCGAGCTCGCCAAGCCGGGCGGGGTGCTGGCGGACGCGGCGGCGCGGCACGACGCCAGCCCGGCGCAGCTCGCGCTGGCGTGGCTGCTGCACCGCTCTCCCGTGATGCTGCCCATCCCGGGCACGTCCAAGGTCGCCCACCTGGAGGACAACCTGGCGGCCGCGACGATCTCGCTGAGCGAGGACGAGATCGCCGAACTCACCGCCCTGGCGTAGGCCGCGGTGAGCCGCGGCGGGCGGTGGCCATGGCGGAGCCGCAGAGGATCAGCGCGAACGCGGCCGCGATCGTCACCGACAGCGGCTCCCCGAGGACCAGCACGCCCGCCGCGACGGCCACCGCCGGGTTGACGTAGGTGAACACCATGGCGCGGGCCGGGCCGACCTCCCGGATGAGTTCGAAGAACACGAGGAAGGCCGCGGCCGTGCACACCAGGCCGAGCCCTCCGAGGGCCGCCAGGACGCGGCCCGCGGGGGGCTCGGCGGGCCAGGTCGCGATCGCCGGGGGCGCGTAGATCAGCGCGGCGAGGGCGAGGCAGGAGGCGGTCAGCGGCAGGCTCGGCACGTCCCGCAGCCGACGCGCCATGATCATCGGGGCGGTGGCGTAGCCGAGGACGACCAGCAGCACCTCGGCCACCGGCCACGGGGCGGCGTCCGCGCCGCCCACGTGCGGAGCGGCGAGGACGGCGACGCCGGCGAGCCCCAGCAGCAGCCCCGACCAGCGCAGCGGGCCGAGGCGCTCGGAGACGCCGGTGGCGCGGGCGAGGACGGCGCTGACGATCGGCACGGCCGCGATCAGCAGGCCGGTCATGGAGCTGGACAGGCGGCGTTCGGCGTCCGACAGCAGCGCCCACGGCCCGATGATCTCCACCGCGGCGAACGCGAGCAGCGGCCGCCAGTGGCGGCGCACCTGGTCGAACCCGCCGACCCTGATCGCCGCCGGCAGCAGGACGAGGGCGCCGAGCGCGGTGCGCGCGAACACCACGACCGGCACCGACACGTCCTCCACCGCCACCTTGATCAGCAGGTAGGGGACGCCCCACAGAACGCTCATCAGCGCGAACAGCACCCAACCGCGGCGACTCACCGACCCCTCCACTCCGTACCCGGCGCACCGCACCGCCCGGCGCGTGCGGTGCTCAGCCTGGGACGCCCCAGGCGATTCTGTCGCGAACGCCGTTTCGGTGATACGTCAGGAATCCTTCGGTACGCGACGAAATGTCATGTCAAGCCGCCACACCTGTCGCCTCCACACCGTGCGCCACCGCGGTATCGATGACGCGCACGATGCCGCTGTCATGACATGACGAAACGCCTCCGCCCCGGTGCATCCGGAGCGGAGGCGTCCGTGTGCTTGGAAGCGGCGGAGGCCGTGTTCCTCGGCGGTCGCTGGTGGACGATGTCCCGGCCGCCTCCGCCACGCCCGCGGACTCGCGACGGCGGCGGTGTCGCAATCGTGCTCGTGCGGTGCCCTGCGGGCTTCGCCCGCGCGGGTCTCACGCACCGCGTCCGGACGGCGCCGTCACGGGCCTGCGGTCGGCTGCGGGCGTCAGGCGGGGAACACGTGCCGGAGCCGCCAGTTGTCGGCGTCCCGGCCGAGCTCCACGACCGCCACGCCGTCGGCGCCGGTGACCCGCACCCGGTAGACCGTGCCATGCGGGGGCGCCGCGTAGGTCTTCAGCACCTTGGCCACGGCGTACCGCGCCCCCCGCCATTCGTACGCGGTGAGCCGTCCCGCGGTGTCGTGCTCGGTGCGGATCGGCTCGTTGAGAAGCTGCCCCATGGTTCCGCCACCCTAGCACCTTCTCGAACATATGTTCGCAGGTTGGAGGGCTGTCGCGGGGCGGTTCGAAGGCTCGCATCCGCGGCCCCGCAGGGCTTGGACGCCGGACGCGGCACCGCCGAGATTTTACGTGTCCGGATCCGGCCGGACCCCTCACCCGCACCCCTCCGCGCGCCTCTCGTCTCCTCGCGCAGGCGGGACGGTTTCGGCTCGATGCCGGCTCACGCCGGGGCCGCTCCTTCGTTCAACAGCCTCGCCGCGCCCAACAGCCGGACGCTGTGGGGGCAGCGGGTGTGGGCGGCTGTGCATGTCTCGGGCGCCGGAACACGGGAACGGTCTGCCGTCCTTGGGCACAAGGGCGGGGAGCGTGCCTCATCGACACGGTGACGCGGGCGCGTTCCTTCGTGATCCGCCTCCGAGCCTGTGGATATTCACAGGGTGTGGATAACGTCGTGCACAGGCCGCGACCTGCCCGCACGGGCGACCGACCACCGCCCCTCCACACGCCGATCCCCAGAACGCAGGGCTTTCCACGGTCGGCGCTCCGCGTTTTGCACAGCCGTCCCACGAAGATGATCACCTGTGGACGATCCCCAGGCGTCCACAGCCTGTGGATAACTGTGGTGCACAACCTGGGGGCGACCGTGGAGGCGATCGTCCACGCTCCCTCCCCACCTCTACCCCCAGCCCGCACCCCGTTCATCCACGCAGTGGATAACCCCGTGACCAGGAGACATGGAGCCGCCGTTCACTCGGCGCAATCGCTCATGCACAATCTGTGGATGGATCCCCTCCACAGCACAGCGTGAGGAGTGGATGGCGCAACACACCGCCTGTCCCCAGTCCGGTCCCCAGGCTCAGGTGGGTGTGGACGCCACGATCTCGGCAGCACCCCTCCCGAATCCACCCGACACACCGTGAAAACGCGGACAGATCTACAAGCCGTCAAGGCCGACTCCGGCGGGGATGGCGCGCGCGACCGTCCGCGCCGTTGAGGCGGCAGACCGCCCCACGCCGCGCAGCCGCCTCCGTGGCCGGGGCCGGACATGCCCGCGAACGCGCCCCGTTCCCCTGCCCGGCGAACTGTTTCCAAATCCCGGTGGTATTCGTGGAACGCAGGACGAACCTGACGGTGCCATCCCAGCGACGAAACCAATGGCGGCATACTCCGGCGCACGAAGCCGGTGCACCGCTCGCGCCGATCCCCATGTCGGCGCGAATATCTCGTCCACAGACTGTGGACAATGCACGGAAGGTGTCCGATCAGCGAGGACGCGAACGAATGGGTGCCCTGCGGAAGACGTCGTCCCGAGACCCGCGGACGCGGCTCATGATCTCACGCGCCCCCGCCGCGCACGTCCCGACCGCAAGGCACGCAGCCGCCGCACGACGCCGGTTCGCAGGCCGCACGCCGCCGGACGCGGGGGAGGTACCGCGGCGGCGCGGCGCTGTCGGCGGCCGACTTCGGCACGACGCACATGGCGCACTGACGAACCGGGAAGAATCCGCGGCGAGCACCGGAAACGCCTCCGCAACGGCCATGCCCGCCTTTTCGAATGGTCCGGCCATCCGCACACCGCCACGGTCCCTCGGAATACCATGGCGCATTTCCGCAGAACTCGACCTGTGAGAAGGTGATCACACCGCTATTCCCCTAGGCTCGTCGAAGGAGCGGCGGCCTAAGCCGTGCACACACCACGCCCACCCCCGAAGGCCGACCATGGAACCGCGCCACCACACGATCTTCTGCGTCGACATGGTGCACTTCACCAGTCAGGCCAGCGACTTTCATCAGCGCGTGGCGCGGGACGGCATGTATCGCGCGCTGCGCCGGGCGTTCCTGCGCGCCCTGCTGCCCTGGTACTCGCCCTGGCGGCGGCACCGCGAGGACCGCGGCGACGGCGCGCTCATTCTGATCAGTGCCTCCGTCCCCACCGTGCGGCTGCTGAAGGCGCTGCCGCATCTGGCCCGCGAGCTGGCCGTGCACAACGCCACCACCAATGTCGGCGTGCACATCCGGCTGCGCGCCGCCATGCACGCCGGAGAAGTGGCCCACGACCCGCACGGCGTGTCCGGCAAAGCGGTCAACGACGCCTTCCGACTGCTGGACGCGCCCGAATTCAAGGCGGAGGTCGACAAGACGAACGCTCCGCTGAACGTCATCGTCTCCGAGTCGTTCTTCAACGACGTCGTCAAACAGGGCGGCCCCTCCAACCATCCGGAGCAGTACCGGCCCTTGCCGGCGACGTTCAAACGGCGCGGGCCGGTGCAAGCGTGGATGCGGACGTTCCCCGCGCCGGAGCCGCCCCGCCACCGCGTGGGAGTGCCGCGCCGCCTCGGCGGGATCGCGGTGGTGGGCGCGGTGGCGCTGCCGCTGCTCAGCCTGGTCCCCGGGGAGCCCCGGCCGCCGTTCTGCGACCGTCCGCCGGTGCAGGTCCGGGTGCGGGTGTCCCCGGAGAAGGCGCAGGTGGTCCAGGCCCTGACCGACAGCTTCGAAAGCGGCTACCACCAAGGGACGGACGGCTGCCGGGCCGCCGACGTCAACGTCGTGACGGCGTCGCACGCGGGCGGCATCGAGGAGTCGATCAGGGAGGGCTGGCTGACGCGCGGCCCGGCCCGGGCGACCGTCGAGCAGGCGGCGGCGACGACCCTGCAGGCCACCGGCAGCGAGGTGTCCGACGAGGCGGACGTGTGGCTGCCCGACTCGTCGCTGGAGATCGAGCAGCTGCGGGAGGCGCTGCGCGCCCAGCGGGTCGGCACGGTGACGCTGGACGTCCGGGGGTCCGTCGCGGGCTCGCGCCTCGTGGTGGGCGTGCCCCGTCCCATGGCCGAGAAGCTGCGGCTGCTCGACCGCGGCGACAGGCTGCTGACCTGGAACGAGGTGCTGTCGTGGTCGCGGCGGGGCTACTTCTTCGGCCGGGCCAATCCCCGCACGTCCAGCACGGGCCTGGCGGCCACGGCCGCGCTGTACCGGGCCGCGCTGGGCCGCGACGTGCTGAGCGAGGAGGCGCTGGACGGCACGGAGGCGGCCAAGCGGCTGCACGCCGTGGAGCAGGCGGTCGCCCGCGACGACGACGAGCCGGAGCGCCTGCTGTGCGCGGTGCGCGCGTCCCGGCCGGGCAGCGACCTGCACGACCGGACGGCGGTGCTGGTCTCGCAGAAGACGCTGATCGACTACCGCAGGGGCGACTCGCTCGACGGCCGCTGTCCGCTGCCGCCCGGCGCCGGCCAGCCCGACCTGCTGACGTTCGCCGTCCAGGGGGAGACCCCCCTGTTCGACCACCCGTACGTCGTGATCAACCGCACGCCGCCGATGAGCCCGGAGCGCCGCCGGGTCGTCGACGACCTGTACGCCTTCTTGCGCGGGCCCGAGGCCCAGCAGCGGCTGCGGGAGGCCGGGTACCACGACGTCCACGGGCAGGACCCGGATCCGCCGCAGGACGTGCTGGTGACGCCGCGGCTGCTGGACCTCGCCGGAAAGATCCACTACGGGCCGCTGCTGGAGGCGTGGGACCGGGTCCGCAGGTCCGCCGCAGTGCTGATGGCCGTGGACGTGTCGCCGGCGATGGACGCCTCGTTCCCCGGCGCCGGCGGCACCCGGCTGGCGGCCGCCGAGACGGCGATCAGGCGGTCGCGGCGGCTCATGGGCGCGCGCGACCAGATCGGGGTGTGGACGTTCGCCCGCGACCTGGACGGGGGCCGCGACCACCGCGAGCAGGTGCCGCTCGGGCCGCCCGACCCCGCGCAGGACGACCGGTTCGCCAAGGTGCGGCTGCGGCCGGGCGGCAGCGGCACCGTCCTGTACGGGCCCATCCGCAAGGCGGTCCGCGAACTCCGCCGGAGCGGCGGCGCCCGGGAGGAGGGGTCCGCCGACGAGCCCACCAAGGCGCTGATCGTGATCGCCGACGGCACCGACGACGGCGGGAACGCGCGCGAGCGGGCGGCCCGGCTGCGCGCCGAGCTGCCGGACGGCCCGCCCGTCCGCCTCTACATCCTGGCGTTCCACAGCGGGAGCTGCGAGGACGGCCTGGAGGAGCTCGCGCAGGCGGGCGGCGGCGCCTGCTATCCGATCGACGACATGACCGCCATGCGCAAGGCGCTCGACGGCGTGGCGGCCGGGCTGTGGGGCAATCCGCCGTGAGCCCGTTCGCGCGCGTGCCGACGACGAGGGGCGTGGAAGTCGTGGGAGTCGTGATGGGATTCGCTTCGCCGGCGGTCCGCCGGGCGGTGGCGGCGGTGGCGGCCGCGTCCGCGGCCATGGCGGTCGCGGCGGCGTGCACGTCCGCGGAGCAGGACGGCGCGGACGACGGCGTCGGCCGCATCGTGTTCGCCGACAGCCGCGACACCACCCGCGGCCGCCAGATCAAGCGGCTGGTCGACCAGTGGAACGACCAGAACCCCGACGAGCGCGTCGAGATGGTGGAGCTGCCGGAGAACAGCGACGACCAGCGCGCCCAGCTCGTCGCGCACGCCCAGGACGCGTCCGCCGACCGGGACGAGGACGCCTCGGTGGGCCCGGACGTCTGCTACGACGTCATCTCCATCGACATCGTCCGCACGGCGGAATTCGCCCGGTGGGGCTATATCGTGCCGCTCTCCCGCAGGGAATTCGACGCCGACGCGTTCCTGCCCAGGCCCATCGAAGGCGCCAGTTACAACGGCAAGCTGTGGGGGATCCCGCTGCGGTCGGACGTCGGGTTGCTCTATTACCGCAAGGACGTGCTGGACCGCGCCGGGGCGCGGGTCCCCACCAGCTGGGCGGAACTGCGCCGTCAGGCCATGTCGATCGCGCCGGCGAACAACATGGCGGGCTACGTCACGCAGTTGGGGGCGTACGAAGGGTTCACCGTCAACGCCATGGAGGCGTTCTGGGACACCGGCGCGGAGGTCCTCGGGCCGGACGGGGAGATCCTCGCCGAGCCGTCCGCCCTGCGCCCGGGGATCTCCCGGCTGGCCCAGGGCGTCGCCGAGGGCTGGATCCCGCAGGAGGCGTTGACGTTCAACGAGGAGGGCGCGCGGAGCGCCTTCCAGGACGGGTCGGTGCTGTTCATGCGCAACTGGACGTACGCGTACCAGGTGCTGAACTCCAGCGGATCGCGCGTCGCGGGCCGCTTCGGGGTGGCGCCGCTGCCGATGTCGTCGTCCCTGGGCGGATGGAACCTGGCCGTGTCGCGCTGCTCCCGGCACCGGGCCACGGCCCGCCGCTTCATCAAATTCCTCACCGGCTTCGAAAGCCAGCGGACGTTGTTCACCCAGACCGGGGTCGCCCCCACCCGCAAGGCGCTGTACGACAACCCGCAATTGCAGCGCGCGTATCCGCATCTCGCGATCCTGCGGACCAGCATCGACCGGGCCCGCACCCGGCCCGTCACGCCCTATTACGACCAGGTGTCCAGCACCATCCAGTCGCGGCTGCGCCGGGCGGTGACCGATCCCAAGGTCATGGACCGCGAGCTGGCCGCCCTCCGCACCGACATGCTGCGGGCCGCCGACGGCAGGTAGCCGATCCGCGCCGCGCGGTGTTTCCGCCGGTGTGGGGGAAGATGAAGGGCATGGGACAGGTCACTGCGACCGCCGAGAAGACGGTCGGCGCGAGCCCCCAGCGGGTGCTGGACGCCATCGGCGACTACGAGGGCGTGCGCGCCAGGACGCTCACCGGGCACTTCAGCGAGTACGAGGTGCGGAAGGGCGGCAAGGGCGACGGCACGGTGGTGCACTGGAAGCTGGCCGCCACCAGCAGGCGCGTCCGCGACTGCCTGATGTCGGTCAGCGTCCCGGACGAGAACACCCTGATCGAGCGCGACGCCAACTCCTCGCTGGTGACCACCTGGACGGTCTCCCCCGCGGGCGAGGGCACGTGCGTCCGCATCACCACCACCTGGAGCGGCGCGGGCGGCGTCAAAGGCTTCTTCGAGCGGACCTTCGCGCCCCGCGGCCTGGAGCGCATCTACGACGAGCAGCTCGCCAAGCTCGACTCCGAGCTCGCGCGGTGACGCGCGCCGCCGAGAACACGGCCTCCGGATCCGCGGCCGACGGGAACGAGCGCTACCGGCGCAGGTCGGCGCGCGTGCTGCTGGTGGACGACTCCGGCCGCATCCTGCTGTTCCGGATGCTGCGCGCCTCCGGCAGGCCCGACCTCGGCCACTACTGGATCACTCCGGGCGGCGGCGTCGACGGCGGCGAGAGCCTGCGCGAGGCGGCCGTCCGGGAGCTGCGGGAGGAGACCGGTCTGGCCGTCGCGCCGGAGGATCTCGGCCCCCGGGTGGCGGTCACATCGGGCCACGCCGATCTCGGCTGGGCTCGCGGCCTGTTCCGCGACGACTTCTTCCTGCACCGCACCGCCGCCTACGAGATCGACACCTCCGGATTCCAGGTCGTGGAGCGCGACCACGTCACCGGGCACCGCTGGTGGACGCTGGACGAGCTGCGGTCCACCGACGAAACGGTCTACCCGCTCGGCCTGGCGTCCCTGCTGGCCGACCTGCTCGCGGGACGGATCCCCGACGCCCCTGTACGCCTCCCTTGGCACCACTGACCCCGCACCGCCTCGGCGGCGTCCGCCGACCGACTCCGGGTCGACTGAGAGACGGTCGTGTTCATGTAACTCGTTTCAACGCCTCGCGCACGGTTCGAAGTCGGGTCTTGTCGGAATCACGGCCCCTACTTACTCTCTAGTAGCCCCCATTTAGAACACGTTCTATTCGATCGGGGCGACGTGGTCTGCGGGGCACTCGTCCGACCGTGACCCACGCGCGACGAGCCGTGCGACGAAAGGCAGGGTGACGATGTCCGTGAGCAAGAGCAGGCGTTCGCGGCGGCTGAAAGGGCGTTCCGGACGGCGGCTTCTCGGCGGAATGGCGGCCGCGCTCGCCATGGCCGTCGCGGGCTCGGGGACGGCGGCCGCCGCGGCGCCCCAGGCGGACGCCGCCGACTTGCAGGAAGTGCTGTTCGTCGGCAACAACTGGGACGGCACCGCGGACGTCATCAAGTCCACCGGCGACTTCGCCAAGATCGGCCGTATCAACGTCATCCCCGACAAGAACGAGCGGCTGAGGGAGATCTACCTCAACCCCATCCGGCTCGCCTACTTCCTCGGCATCCGGGAGACCGTGGGCGAGGGGCACGACCAGTTCGTCGACGACATGTACACCACGCCCGACGGCACGGCCGTGGTGGTGTCGCGTCCCAGCTTCGCCGACGTCGTCTCGATCGACCTGGCCACCGGCAGGGTCAAGTGGCGGTTCCCCGTGTCGGGCTACCGCTCGGACCACATGGCGGTGTCGCCCGACGGCAGGCGCGTCGCGGTGTCGGCGTCCACGTCCAACACCGTCCACGTCCTGGACATCGAGACCGGCCGGGAGCTCGGGTCGTTCAAGACCGGCGACAAACCGCACGAGAACATCTTCAGCCGCGACGGCCGCTACCTGTGGAACATGTCGATCGGCGAGGTGAACACCGACCTCGACGACCCGATATGGGACTGGACGAAGGGCGACCGGCGCATCACCGTCGCCGACACCTCCACCTTCCAGGTCGTCAAGGTCATCGACATGCGGCAGCGGCTGGACGCCTTCGGCCACCGGAACGTCTCGGACGCCGTCCGGCCCGCCGTCTTCACCCCTGACGAGTCCAAGCTCTACTTCCAGGTGTCGTTCTTCAACGGGTTCTACGAGTACGACGTCGCCACCGACAAGATCACCCGGGTGAAGACGCTGCCGGAGAACCCGCAGACCAGCAAGGACCGCAGGGACTGGGTCAACGACTCCCGCCACCACGGCCTGGCGATGAGCCCTGACGGCACCAAGCTGTGCGTCGCGGGGACGATGGACGACTACGCGACCGTCGTCGACCGCGCGACCCTCCAGGAGGGGCCGCTCGTCACGGCGTCCAAGCCGTACTGGGCGACCGTGAGCGGCGACGGCACGGCGTGCATCGTCTCCGAGAGCGGCTCCGACCAGGTCACCGCGATCGACTTCGCCACCGGCCGCAAGCTGGTGTCGGTCCCGGTCGGCGACCACCCCCAGCGCGTCCGCCTCGGCCACGTCCCCGCCGGCTGGACGGGCCCCTCGGGCGGCTGACGCCCACGGCACCGGGCGGCTCGGTCCGCGCGACGGCCTTCACCCGCGCCGAGCCGCCCGGTCCCCCTCCCGGGCGGTGCCGAACACCGTCCCCGTCGTCGCCTCGGCGACTTGTTACGTCGGCTACCTGCTGCTGCGATACGACTCCTGGACGACTCGGTGGCCGCCACCATCAAGTACGCGGTCGACGTGCGGCGCCCGCCGACACCATGGCGGGCGGGAGGTGCGGCACCTGGCCTCCCTGACGCACGGCCCTCCCGGCATGACCCACTTCTTCGACGCTGAGCCGGGCGGGGACGCGCGCCGTGACGGCCGCATCCGTCAGCAGCCCCGCGTCACCTGTTACGTCGGCAACCTGGTGCCGCGATACGACTCCCGGACGACTCGGTGCCGGCCACCGTCGAATACGCGGTCGACGTGCGGCGTCCGCTCCAACTGCGGCGCCATGGCGTGCGGGGAGGTGCGGCACCTGCCCCGCCGACTCTGGAAGGACCCGCTGCCCCAACGCTGGACCAGGAGGGGACGCGCGCCGCGACAACCGCAGGTTCGTGCGGACGCGCGGCTCGTGGAGTACTCCACCACGAGGGCGAGGCCGCCGGCGGATCCGGCCGCGTGCTCCCGTATGGGCGGCGAGGCCGCCTCAGAGTCGCCCATCGGGACGAGCCCCGCCGGGGCTCCGGCTCCAGGGGCCCGACCATGACGCTTCCGATTTCTCTGTTTCCTCCCCCAACTCCGCGGGCGCACCGCTCGTCAATCCCTAATGCTGGTCGCACCGCCCCGCCCGTCCGGGGCGGGGACGTCGCGCGGCCGCCGACGTGAAGTCGTCGTGTCGGAGTCACGCAGTATGGTCGGCTCGTTCGGTCCCTGCGACACGAGCCGTTGGGAAGGGGAATTGTGAACAGCGAGGGTGGGCGTCCCGAAGAGCCTCGTCATCCTTCCGGGCACGGGTCCGGGGCCGACCCCGCGGGCCCGGCCCAGCCGGGGCAGGGCGCGCCGAACCAGCCTCCACCGCCCCCGGGCACGAATCCGGTCGCCGGGCAGAGCGGCCCCGGGCAGCCTCAGCCCGCCCAGCCGCCGAGCGGCCCCGGGGCGCCCGGGCAACCGCCGCAGCCCTGGCCTCCGCAGCAACCGGCCCAGCCCGGACAGGCGGCACCGCCTCCCGGCCCGCCCGGGCACGGCTTCGGGGTGCCGCCGACGTCCCCCGGAGGCATGGGGCCGGGGCAGATGCCGACGATGCCGGCGCCCGGTTTCCCCGTCCAGCCGCCGCCCGCCGGGTCGCGGAAGACGGGCCGGCTGATCGCGCTGCTGGGCGGGGGCGCCGTGGCCGCCGTCCTGCTGGTGGTCGCCGCCGTCGTGGTCGTCGCCGGCGGCGGCGACGAACCGGACGGTCCGCTCGCCGCCGGGCAGTGCATCGACAAGCGCCTGGACCTGGACACCAGGTCCACCTTCATGCAGAGGGTGCCCTCCGCGCTGCGGGTCGGCTGCAAGTCCGCGCAGGCCAAGGGCAGGGTCCTGAAGATTCTGCGCAGCAGCGAGGGCGCCTCCATCGGCGGGTTCACCTTCTCCACCGACGGGTGCCCCGACGAGACCGACGGCGGCGCGCGCGTTCGGGTGGCGAGCGACGACACCCGCTACTGGGACGTCTGCGTCCGCAACCTCAACGGCCCGCATCCCGGCGACCCCGGCGCGGGCGGCGGGATGATCGCCGCGGGCGACTGCATCAGCGACTCCATCGCCTTCAACCGCGAGGTGCCGTGCACGTCGGCGAACTGGTACGGCAAGATCATCGCGCGGGTGGCGGACCAGTCGCAGTGCCCCGTGCCGCGGACCATGGAGACCGCCAAGATCTCCGGCACGTCCGCCCGGCCCGTCCTGTGCCTGGGCGCGGGCGGCAAGGTGCTCGGCCCGGGCGACTGCATCAAGGACCCGACGTTCGGCGTCAACGGGCCGGACAAGGCCGACTGCGGCACCGACGACGCGGTCGCCAAGGTCACCGGCCGGGTCCGCACCCAGCGGGACTGCCCGTCCGGCTCGGACAAGTACATGGAGGCGAAGGGCGCGTACCTGCCGATCCTGTGCCTCAAGCAGCTCAAGCCCACCCTCAGGGAACAGCTGGGCGGCCTCGGCCGCGTCTGACCTCGCCCGCGACCAGGCCCCGCGCGACGACCTGCGGCGTCGCCTCGAACGCGCCGAGGGGCGCGGGGCCGGGGGGCGCAGGTCCGTGCGGACCGACGTCTCAGTCGAGCATCTGCGGTGTGACGGGCACGGACATGGCGGCGCGCTCCGCCAGGCCGCGTTCCAGGCCGGCGTAGAGGCCGCGCTCGCGGCCTGGCCGCACATCTCCAAGCGCGCACACCGCACTCGGTGACCTTTCACCGGGCAGCCGCGTGACCGCTGTCCGAACAGAACACGTAGCCCCGGGTGGCGCGGCCCCGGGGCTCGGTGTTTCCCGACCCGGCCGAGGGTGGCGACGGCCGGGCCGGGAGCTCAGGCGGACGGCGCAGCCTTCCCGGGCAGGATGGGAGGGCTGCGCCGTCGGGACGGGTCAGGCGTCGAAGTCGAGTTCCAGGCGGTCGGTGGCGGGGGTGGCCTGGCAGGTCAGGACGAACCCCGCGTCGACCTCGGAGGGTTCGAGGGCGAAGTTGCGGCGCATCTCGGCCCGCCCGGAGACGACGCGGGCGCGGCAGGTGCCGCACACGCCGCCCTTGCACGCGAACGGCAGGTCCGGGCGGACGCGCTGGGCGGCGTCCAGCACCGGCACGTCCCGCGGCTGCGTGACGGTGGTGGCGCGGCCGTCGAGGACGATCGTGACCTCGCTGGCGGGCCCGTCCGTCTCCGCCGGCCGGTCGTCGCGGCGGACGGGTTCGGGCGGCACGTCGTCCACGTGGAACAGCTCCTGGTGGATCCGCTCGGCCGGCACGCCGAGGCCCGTCAGCACCTCCCGCGCGTCGGTGACCATCCCGAACGGGCCGCACAGCCACCAGTGGTCGATGTCGCGGACCGGCAGCAGCATCGGCAGCAGGGTGCGCAGCCGGTCCGCGTCCAGCCGGCCGCTGAACAGCTCCGCCTCGCGCGGCTCCCGCGACAGCACGTGCACGAGCTCGAACCGGTCGGGATAGGCGTCCTTCAGGTCGGCGAGCTCGTCGGCGAACATCACCGTGTCGCTGCTGCGGTTGCCGTACAGCAGGGACACCCGGGACGCGGGGTCGCGCAGCGCGGACGCGGCGATCGACAGCACCGGCGTGATGCCCGAACCGGCGGCGATGAGCGCGTGGTGCGCGGGCCGCCCCAGGTCGGGCGTGAACGTGCCGGACGGCGGCAGCACCTCCACCATGTCGCCGGGCCGCACCTTGTGGACCAGCCACGAGGACACGGCTCCCCCGGGGATCTCGCGGACGCCGATGCGCGGCGGGGCCCCCTCCGGGGCGCAGATCGAGTACGAGCGCCGCTCCTCGCGTCCGTCGACGACGCGGCGGACGGTGAGGAACTGCCCGGGGCGGAACGCGTAGTCCTCGGCCAGGTCGTCCGGCACCTCGAAGGAGATCGCGACCGCGTCCCGGCACAGCCGCTCCACCTCGGAGACGCGCAGGAGGTGGAAGGCGGCGCGGCGGCGGCGCGATGCGGGGGCGGGCGCGGTGTCGAGCGCGGTCACGGCTCAGATCTCCTTGAAATGCTCGAACGGTTCGCGGCAGGAGCGGCAGCGCAGCAGCGCCTTGCAGGCGGTGGGGCCGAACCGGGACAGCTCCTCGGTGTCCGGGGAGCCGCAGCGGGGGCAGCGCACCGCCGTCCGGGTCGGGCCGAGCGCGAGCGGGATCGGCCCGGAGCCGCGGCGGGGCGCCGGCCCGGGCGGCGCGATCCCGGCGGCGGCGAGCTTGCGCCGCCCGGACTCGCTGATCCAGTCGCTCGTCCACGGCGGGGTCAGCACCGTGCGGACCTCCACCGGCGCGAAGCCCGCCTCGGTGAGTCGGGCGCGCAGGTCGTCGCGCATGGTCTGCAGGGCCGGGCAGCCGGTGTACGTGGGGGTGATCGTCACCACCACCCGGCCGGACGGTTCGGCCTGCACGTCGCGCAGCACGCCCAGCTCGCCCAGCGTCAGCATGGGCAGCTCCGGGTCGGTCACCGTCTCGGCGACCGCGCGGGCGTCGGCGACCGTCACCATGTCGCCCCCGGGTGCGCGCGGGCGACGCTCTGCATCTCGGCGAGCAGGGCGTCGAGCTCCTCGGAGTGGACGCCGTCGCGACCGCCGCCGACACCGGGCCGCGCGTCCGCGTCGGGGCGGGGGAGGGTGGCCTCCGCCAGCACCTCGCCGATCACCGCGTCGAACTCGGCGCGCAGCGTGGACGGGTCGACGCCGACCCCCTCCTCGGCCATGCGGCGTTCGATGTCGTGCGCGGTGAACAGCTCCTCGGTGTACGGCCAGACGTCGTCGAGGGCGCGCCGCATGCGCCGGTGCGACTCGTCGGTGCCGTCGCCGAGCCGGACCGTCCACAGGGCGGCGTGGTCGCGGTGGTAGGCGACCTCCTTGACGCCCTTGGCGGCGATCGCGGCGAGCACCGGGTCGCGGGACGCGGTGAGCCGATCCAGCAGCGCCAGCCGCCACGTGGAGAACACCAGCAGGCGGGCGATGGCGAACGCGAAGTCGCCGCGGGGAGCCTCGACCAGCCGGACGTTGCGGAACTCCCCGGCGTCCCGGAAGAACGCCAGGTCGTCTTCGCTGCGGCCGGTGCCGTCGGCCTGCCCGGCGCGGGTCAGGAAGAGCCGCGCCTGCCCGAGCAGGTCGAGCGCGATGTTGGCGAGCGCGACCTCCTCCTCCAGCTCGGGGGCGTGCGCGCACCACTCCTGCAGCCGATGCGACATGATCAGCGCGTCGTCGCCGAGCATGAGGCAGTAGGCGGCCAGGGCGTTCCCGTCGACGCCGTCCGGCAGGGCGGTGTCGACGCCGGCCATGGGGTCGTGGAAGCCGGTGCCGAACGCCCAGCGGACGTGCTCGTCGTGCTCCTCGCTGAGCGCGACCAGCGCGTTGTCGGAGGCGTCGGGCTGCGTGTCGGTCTGAGACTGCATGTCGCTCCGGGGCGGCGTGTCGTTCTGGGGCGCCATGGCGACGCTCACATGTGCGGGACGTTCTCGGGGATGTCGTAGAACGTCGGGTGTCGGTAGACCTTGTCGCCGCTGGGCGCGAAGAACGGGTCCTTCTCGTCCGGGCTGGACGCGGTGATGTGCCTCGCCTCCACCACCCAGATGCTCACGCCCTCGTTGCGGCGCGTGTACAGGTCGCGGGCGTTGCGCAGCGCCATCTCCGGGTCGGGCGCGCGCACCGACCCGACGTGCACGTGGTTCAGGCCGCGCTTGCCGCGGACGAACACCTCGTACAGGGGCCACTGCGCCCGCACCGTGCCGTGCTGCTCCTCGCTCATGCCGCCTCCTTCGCGCGCCGCGCCCGCTTGGCCGCGTGCGCCGCGGCCGCCTCGCGCACCCAGGCGCCCTCCTCGTGCGCGGCCCGCCGCACCGCGATCCGCTCGGCGTTGCACGGGCCGTCACCGCTGATCACTCGCCGGAACTCGTCCCAGTCCACCTCGCCGAAGTCGTAGTGGCCGCGCTCGGGGTTCCAGCGCAGGTCGGGGTCGGGCAGGGTGACGCCGAGCGCCTCGGCCTGCGGCACCGTCATGTCGACGAACCGCTGCCGCAGCTCGTCGTTGGTGTGCCGCTTGATCTTCCAGGCCATGGACTGGGCGGTGTGCGTGGACTCGGCGTCCGGCGGCCCGAACATCATCAGCGACGGCCACCACCAGCGGTTCACCGCGTCCTGCACCATCTCCCGCTGCGCGTCGGTGCCGCGCATCATCGTCATCAGCAGCTCGTAGCCCTGCCGCTGGTGGAACGACTCCTCCTTGCAGATGCGGATCATCGCCCGCGCGTACGGGCCGTAGGAGCTGCGGCACAGCGGCACCTGGTTGCAGATCGCGGCGCCGTCCACCAGCCACCCGATGACGCCCACGTCCGCGAACGTCAGCGTCGGATAGTTGAAGATCGACGAGTACTTCTGCGCGCCGGCGATGAGCCGCTCGGTCAGCTCCATCCGGTCGCCGCCGAGGGTCTCGGCCGCCGCGTACAGGTACAGGCCGTGCCCGGCCTCGTCCTGCACCTTGGCCAGCAGGATCGCCTTGCGCCGCAGCGACGGCGCCCGGGTGATCCACGCGCCCTCCGGCTGCATGCCGATGATCTCCGAGTGGGCGTGCTGGGCGACCTGCCGCAGCACCGTCTTCCGGTAGGCGTCCGGCATCCAGTCGCGCGGCTCGATCCGCTGGTCGCGTTCGATCGTCCGCTCGAAGTGCTCCGCCAGCGCGTTCTGCTCGGCCATCAGGACTCCTTCCCGGCGGGCCGCTTGGCCACCAGGGTCAGCACGTCGTACTTGGCGACCGTGACGCCGTCCTGCCGGGTCACCTCGGTGTCCCAGCGGACCTCGCCGTAGTCGGCGCCCTCCCGCGGCGTGATCTGCTTGGCGGTCAGCTTCACGGTCAGCTCGTCGCCGGGGAACGTCGGCGCCAGGAACCGCAGGTTCTCCAGGCCGTAGTTGGCCAGCACCGGGCCGGGCTCGGGGGAGACGAACAGGCCCGCCGCGAACGACACCACCAGGTAGCCGTGCGCGACCCGCCCGCCGAAGAACGGGTTGGCCTTCGCGGCCTCCTCGTCCATGTGGGCGTAGAACGTGTCCCCGGTGAACTCGGCGAAGTGCTCGATGTCCTCAAGCGTCACCGTGCGCGGCCCGGCCACGACCGTGTCGCCGACGCGCAGCTCCTCCAGGTACTTGCGGAACGGGTGGACGTCCTCGGTGTTGCGCGGCGCGCCGTCCACCCACCGCCCCGTGACGGCGCTGAGCATGGCCGGGTCGGCCTGCACGGCCGTGCGCTGCATGTGGTGCAGGACGCCGCGGATGCCGCCCATCTCCTCGCCGCCGCCGGCGCGGCCCGGCCCGCCGTGCACCAGCATCGGCAGCGGGGACCCGTGCCCGGTGGACTCCTTGGCGTCCTCGGCGTTCAACACCAGCAGCCGGCCGTGCGAGGACGCCGCGCCCAGCACCACGCGCCGGACGAACTCGGGGTCGGCGCTCACCACCGACCCGGCGAGGCTGCCGCGGCCGCGGTCCGCCAGCGCCACGGCGTGGTCGGCGTCCCGGTACGGCAGCAGCGTGCTGACCGGGCCGAACGCCTCCACCTCGTGCGGCTCGGGCCGCTCGGGGTCGTCGGCGCGCAGCAGCACCGGCGACAGGAACGCGCCGCGCTCCGGGTCGGCGTCGATCACCTCGACGCGCCGCGGGTCGCCGAACACGATGCCGGCCGCGTCCGTCAGCGCCTTCAGGCCCCGCCGGACCTCCTCGCGCTGGTCCAGGGTGGCCAGCGCGCCCATCCGCACCTCGGGGTTGGCCGGGTTGCCGATCTTCACGCGGGCGAGCCGCTCGCGGACCGCCTCGGCGACCGCGTCGATCCGGTCGGCGGGCACCAGCGCGCGGCGGATCGCGGTGCACTTCTGCCCCGCCTTCACCGTCATCTCGGCGACCAGCTGCTTGACGTACAGGTCGAACTCGGCGGTGCCGGGCTCGGCGTCGGGGCCGAGGATCGAGCAGTTCAGCGAGTCGGCCTCGGCGTTGAACCGCACCGCCCGCTCGACGATCACCGGGTGGGTGCGCAGCAGCCGCGCCGTCGCCGCCGACCCGGTGAACGCCACCAGGTCCTGCTCGGTGAGGTGGTCGAGCAGGTCGCCGGGCTCCCCGCACAGCAGCTGCAGGGCGCCCTCCGGCAGGATCCGCGACTCGACGATCAGCTCGACCAGCCGGGCGGTGAGGTAGGCCGTCTGCGGCGCGGGCTTGATCAGGCTCGGCATGCCCGCCAGGAACGCCGGCGCGAACTTCTCCAGCGGCCCCCAGACGGGGAAGTTGAACGCGTTGATCTGGACGGCGACGCCGCGCAGCGGCGTGCACACGTGCTGGCCGACGAACGTGCCGTTCTTGCTGAGCGGCTCCACGGCCCCGTCGACGTACACGGTGTCGTTGGGCAGCTCCCGCTTGCCCTTGCTGGCGTAGGTGAACAGCACGCCGATGCCGCCGTCCACGTCGATCTTGGAGTCGGCGAGGGTGGCCCCGGTGCGGGCCGACAGCGCGTACAGCTCCTCGCGGTGCTCGCGCAGGTGCAGGGCGAGCTGCTTGAGCAGCGCGGCCCGCTGGTGGAAGGTCAGCTCGCGCAGCGCGGGCCCGCCGACCCGGCGGCCGTACTCCAGCGCCGCCGCCCGGTCGACGTCGGCCGCCGCGGCGAACCGGGCGACCTCCTCGCCGGTCACCGCGTCCAGCAGCGGCGCGCCCTCGTCCCCCGGAGCCTGCCAGGCCCCCGAGACGTAGCTGCGCAACGGAGCCATCGCGCCCATACGGGCCTCCTCACCTCGTCTTCCGACCCGAATTACTGACCGGACGTTCAGTTGGGATAGTAACCCGTGGCACGAGCTCACGCCAGGCCCGGTCCCGTCCCGGAGCCTGCGATACTGGGCGGCGTGACCACGGCGGACGAACGGCAGACGCGGCGGGGCCGTCCCGGCTACGACAAGGACTCCCTGCTCCAGATCGCCGTCAAGGTGTTCAACGAGCGCGGCTACGACGGCACCAGCATGGACGAGCTGTCCAAGCGGCTCGGCATCAGCAAGTCCGCCATCTACCACCACGTCTCCGGCAAGGACGAGCTGCTGCGCCTGGCCGTCGACCGCGCCCTCGACGGGCTGTTCGCCGCCGCCGACGAGGCCGCGGCCGTGGAGGGACGCGCCGTCGACCGCCTGGAGCACCTGGTGCGCGCCAGCGTGACCGTCCTGGTCGACCGGCTGCCGTTCGTCACCCTGCTGCTGCGGGTGCGCGGCAACACCCCCGTCGAGCGCCGCGCCCTGGCCCGCCGCCGCGAGTTCGACCGGATGGTCGCCGACCTGGTCGCCCAGGCCGTCGCCGAAGGCGACATCCGCCCCGACGTCGACCCGGCGATCACCAGCCGGCTGCTGTTCGGCATGGTCAACTCCCTGGTCGAGTGGTACCGCCCGCAGGGACGCCGCAGCGCCGCCGAACTCGCCGACACCGTCTGCAAGATCGCCTTCACCGGCGTCCGCCGCCCCCACCCCGCAGACGCGCAGACCCCCGCCGCCAACGCCGACAACACGCAGCCCTAGCCGGACGGCCCGGCTCACCCATCCGCGCTGTCAGAGGACAGCGTCGCCGCGCGCAGCCGCAGGTAACGCTGCTCGGGCAGGTTCGTCGCCAGGCGCGCCGCCGCACGGAACGCCTCGCGCGCCTCCCTTGGCCGCCCCGCCCTCTCCAGCAGATGCGCGCGGACGGCATGCAGCCGGTGATGCCGTGCCATGCGGTCATCGGCCTCCAGCTCGTCCACGATCCGCAGACCCGCCTGGGCACCGTGCACCATCGCGACGGCGACGGCCTTGTTGAGCGTCACCATCGGATTCGGCGCGACCCGTTCGAGCAGCTCATACAGCGCGAGGATCTGCGGCCAGTCGGTCTCCTCCACGGACGCCGCCTCGTCGTGCACAGCGGCGATCGCCGCCTGGAGCTGGAACGGGCCGAGCGCCCGGGTGCGCGCCAGCGTCGCGGAGACGAGGTCGACGCCCTCGGCGATCAGCTCCCGGTCCCACCGGCCGCGGTCCTGCTCCTCCAACGGGATGAGCGACCCGTCGTCCCCGGTGCGGGCGTCCCGCCGCGCCTCGGTGAGCAGCATCAGCGCCAGCAGCCCGGCCGCCTCGTGTTCGTCCGGCAGCAGGCGGTGCAGCAGACGGGTCAGCCGCAGCGCCTCCGCGGTGAGGTCGGGACGCTGCAGCGCGTCGCCGGAGCTGGTCGTGTAGCCCTCGTTGAACATCAGGTAGAGGACGTGCAGGACCGCCTTCAGCCGGTCGGCGCGCTCCTCGGGCGGCGGGAGGGCGAACCGGCCGCCCGCTTCCCGAACCGTTCGCTTGGCCCTGCTGATCCGCTGCGCCATCGTCGCCTCCGGGACGAAGAAGGCGTGCGCGATCTCCGCCGTGGTCAGCCCGCCGACCGCCCGCAGCGTCAACGCGACCTGCGACGCAGGGGACAGCGACGGATGGCAGCACAGGAACAGCAGCGTCAGCGTGTCGTCGTGCCCGTCCGCGGGCGGCTGGTCGGCGGGGGCGGCGACGAACATCGACGGCGGGGTGGCGAGCAGCTCCGCGTCCTCACGGCGCCGCCGGGCCGCCTCGCTGCGCACCCAGTCGGTGAACCGCCGCGTGGCGACGGTGACCAGCCACCCGTAAGGGTTGTCCGGCACGCCCTCCTGGGGCCACTGCACGGCCGCCGCCAGCAGCGCCTCCTGGACCGCGTCCTCACAGCCCTCGAACTGGCCGTACCGGCGCATCAACGCGCCGAGGACCTGCGGCGCCAGCGGGCGCAGCAGGTCCTCCAACCGTTCCGCGGTCACTCGCCGTCGGCCGCCTCATGCAAGATCGGCCACACCTCGACCGCCCCGATCGACGCGTACGGCACCTCGGCGGCGATCTCCAGGGCGCGTTCCTCGCTCTCCACGTCGACCAGGTACCAGCTGGCCATGTACTCCTTGGTCTCCAGGTACGGGCCGTCGGTCACGGCCGGCACCCCGTCGCGGACCCGCACGGTCTTCGCCTGGGACGCGTCGGCGTTGCCGTACGCGCCGAGCAGCTCGCCCGTCTCGGCGAATTTGCGGTTGAACGCGTCCTGCTCGGCGACCGCCTTCTGGAACTCCTCGGCGGAGAACGAGTCCCACAGCTCCTGGTTGCCGTAAATGATGATCATGTATTTCACGGTCGGCCTCCTTCACGGGCGGAGCGCCCCGGCGGCGCCCTCCGTCAACGAGTCGGAGCCGGCGCGCACACCTCGACATCCCCCGCGAAGATTTTTTCTCACCGCCCGCGACGTCAGGCCCGGTCCCGCGCCCGGTCGAACGCGGCCCTGTACTCCCCGAGCCACTCCGCCCCCGCCTGCTCAGGGGGCATGGCGCGCAACCCCTCACCCAGCAGCGCGGCCGCGTCCGAGTACTCGCCGATGTCGCCGAGCACCATCCCGATGTTGAGCTGGAAGAACGCCTCCGAATACCAGTACACCGGGGGCGGCGGCTCAACACCGTCGGCGGCCCGCTCGGCGGCCGAGTCGAGCAACCGCCGCGCCCGCTCAACGTCCCCAAGAGCCGCGTACCCCTGAGCGGCCTGCAACTGGTCGAACGTCCGCTGAACAGGGTGGCCGCCGGGCGTCGCCAGGGCCGCGCTGGCCGCGCGGACGACCGCGTGAGGGCGTCCCTGCCGGCGGGCGACATACCCGCGGAAGCTCGTCGCGACGGCCGCGATGGTGCCGTCCCCGAACTCGTCGGCGAGTTCCTCCCCGCGCCCGAACAACGCCAGCGCCTGAGCGTCCCGCCGGAGCGCCGCGTGCAGCCACCCGGTGTAGACGGTCCATTCGGCCACGATCCGGCCCAGCTGATCTCGCAACGGCCCGGAGGCGTCCCGAAGCATCACCATGAGCACGTCAAGCTGCCCCGCCACAGGGGCCAGAAGGGCTGCGGCGCCGACCGCGTCCTCCAGCCGCCGCTGCGCGGCGAGCACGGTCGCCAAAGTCTCCAGCGTGCCTGAATCCAGCCGGGCCGGACGCAGCGACACCAGAGTCAGCCGCTCCTCGTCATCCGGCGTGAATTCGCCGTTCAAACCCGCCGGACGCCACAAAGAAGACCGAGCACCCGCATCAAGATCGAACAGATCATCCACGCCCATTCCGAACGCGGCGGCATACGCAACCCGGTAACGATCGCTGACGCCGACCTTGCCCGCCTCCCACCGCTTGACGTACGAGATCAGCGTGTCCAGGTCAGGGCATTGCTCGGACACATGCTCGGCGAGCCGACGAGCCATTTCCGGCTTCGACCAGCGGCGTCGCTCACGCTCAGCACGCAGCCGCGCACCGATCCTCCGCCCCCCTCGGCAATGGCCATCGCGCTACCTCTCAGTCACTATGCGAGATGGCGCGGACGGCAGGCGCGTCCCCGGCACGGCCGCAGACCTCTCGCCCGAGCCGGCGGCAGGTCTCGATGCTCCGGCGGCACGGCTCCTGGTGCGGCCGTCGTTGCCCGTCGTGCCTATCCGCGGCGCAACACCCGATGGGGTGACCGATCCGCCTGGTGCTCCCTGCCCCTCAGTCACCGTGCCATCCATTGTGTCCCCGCCTATACGGCATGCGACGCGGATTGACTGGTCGCCCCCACAACTCAAAGCGGCCCCGGACTCGACGAGCGCTGTGTCGCCTAGGGGTCTTGCCAGAAAGCCAGCGTCTTCTCGTCCCAGGTGGCGGACGGCTAGCCGCATGGCGCTCCCTCCAGGGTGATAAGGACCACGACGGACCAAAGCGACGCGGCTACTGACGCTCGTTGTGATCTCTCTAGGGGTGATGAGGACTCCAGAAGAAGGACAACGCACCCTGTTCGACGGCATCGGGGTGCGACCCCGCCTCTAGAGCCGGGGCGACAGCGCGTCCACGTTGAGGGGGGTGACGCGAATTCCCTTGGACGCCCACGGCTCGGGGGTGTCACCCTGCGACAGTCGCTCCAACCAGCGGATCTGGTCCACAAAGTAGGCGTGGGACGAGGACCCCTCGGCGAACGTCACGATCGGCCCCTGCGTGCCGCGCTTGCCGTGCCCGTACAGCATCACCCGACAGACGTCGTCGATCTCTTCGATCGCGAACGAGCACGGGAAGTTGTAAAGGAAGATCCGAAGCCGTTCGTGACGGGCCGCAGCCGCGCTGAGGGGGCGCAGCACCTCGCGGACGTAACGGTCAGGATCTTCCATCGCGGCCTCGGCGGGCTCGATCCGGTACCGATCACGGCGCGAGTCGCAGTAGGGATCCATGATGAACAGCTGGACCGGCACCCCGGCCGCCGCTTTCTCCGCAAATACCGGCAATACGTCCTCGCGCGCATAGAAATTTCGGGTAAGTCCGAACATGTTGATCCGCTCGCGCGCGTTGCGAATGCGGCTGATCAGATCGTGCTCGGATTCCTCGGTGGTGTGCGGGTAGGCGTCGATGATGCCCGCGCGCTGGAGATGGCCGACCTCACCGGGGGTGTGGTCGGTGCCGTAGCCGAGCCGATCCGGCCGGGTGCGGTAGAGGCGGCACAGGTAGTCGATTCGCTCTTCGCTGGGGCGGCGCTCGCCATGCTCCCAACGGCACAGCGTGGCCGCATCGATGCCGGGCGGGGCGAGTCCATCGCGTTCGTAGAGCGAGTCCAAGCGCGCCGACACCTCCGCACGAGACCAGCCGTTCGCAAGACGCCACGCTTCCAGAGGGAACAGCTCAGGGCCGAGCGCGCGCAGCATACGATCAACGATTTCTTCCGTGGCCAGCCCGCGGCGGATGCCGTCAAGGCGAATTTCCGTGGCCTTGCGTTCGATCTCGCGTCGGCGGGCGGCAGGGATGCGGTTCGCCATGCGCCGCATTGTCGCTCATTGCCGCGCGACGGCAAAGCGAATGCCGCATGCGGCCATTGCCGAAATTGTTGCCCGGCGGCAATGTGTGACTCGCGACGTCGATCTGCCCAACGAACGATGGACGGCTTCGACGTCATCCCCGAAGACAGGACGGCCCCGGAACGACGAGTGCGGCGTCGGCCGGGGCCTTGACCGGAAGGACCCTCCGGCCATGAACGATCGTACGGGCGAATTCGACCACTCTGGCCCGTTGGCCGCATTGGCAATGAATCTGTCCGCGCGGCGGCTCGCAGTCACCACAACGCCGCGCGGGCTGCGCGTGGTGAACAAGGACGTCCCGGGGTGCTGCGACGACAGCCGGTACGCGTCGGACACGGTGTCGTGCCGACCGCGTGCCGAGGACGGCGGGACACTGTGGTTCTTCACCTCGTGGGGTGAGCCGATCGCCCCGGCCGACCAGGTGGAAGACGCCGCCATGTACATCCACGCCTGTCTGTCGCGGCGGCCGGAGTCGTCGTCGTGACCGCGCCGGCGATCGGCGTGCGCTCGTGGGCGGCCGAGGTCGACGTCGACTGCGTGCTCGCCGCGCTGCGCGCCCGGTTCCCCCGGGCGATGATCTGGCACGGGGAGTTCACCGGAAGCCTGTGGGCGGCCTGGCGCGATCGTTCGGGCGCCGTCCGCATGGTGGAGGCACACGACCCCGACGAGCTGCGGCGGCATCTGGAGAACGCGGGCATCCCACACGTCCTCCCACCGCAGGCCCCGGCCACGCCAGGGGCTGCTGGAATGACAGCGGGCCTCTGGTCCCCTCCCACGCCCCCACGTCCGTGCACGACACCGCCGTCTCGGGCACCGTCGCCCACCGTGTCACAAGGTCGCCATGAGGCTCGGCGTCGAAGGTGGCTACAGCGCTTCCTGGACAAGCCGACGTGAAGGGAAAACCGAGCATGGCGGATCCATTCCAAGGCCTCGAGGCGGCGGATCGGGTCATCGATCTCAGCGTCGCTCACGCGGTCGGCCATGCCCGGGGACACTGGCGATCAGCACCGACACCTCTGGCGTCGCCGGCTTCAGGACGCAACGGCGATGCAGCGCCGGTCGGAGCCAGCGGAAGGCGCAGCTCACCGACTCGATGACGCGGGCGGAACCGCGTCCAGCCTCGGGCCGTCGGTGGACCTCTTCCCGCAGTTGCAATGGGACACGATCGGGCGGCGGACGTGGCGACAGCGCCTGGCCGTCCTCTCGTCCGGACGGCTTGCCGTGGGGCGGCGGCGCGGAGTGGGGCGCTGCTCCGCACCCCGCCCCACGGCGGTCTTGGCACGTCCCGACCGGTTACCCGCTGCTCGGCGACGATGTGTCGTCTGCGAGCCGAGGCGGCCCGCCCAAGGAGGACGGTCGCCGCTTACAGGTGGGTGATCAGGACCTCGGGGCGTTCCACGCAATCGGCGACGAAGCGCAGGAAACCCCCGGCGACACCGCCGTCGCACACACGGTGGTCGAAGGTGAACGACAGCTGCGTGACCTTGCGCAGCCGCACCTCCCCCTCGTACCCCCACGGCCGGTCGGCGATCCGGCCGACGCCGAGCATGGCCGCCTCGGGATGGTTGATGATCGGCGTGGAGCCGTCCACCCCGAACACGCCGTAGTTGTTCAGCGTGAACGTCCCGCCGGTGAGCTGCTGCGGCGTGAGCTTGCCGTCGCGCGCGTCCGCCGTCAGCTCCCGCAGCCGCGCGGCGAGCTCGGCCAGCGTGAGCCGGTGCGCGTCGTGCACCACCGGCACCACCAGGCCCCGATCGGTCTGCGCCGCGAACCCCAGGTTGATGTGCGGCAGCCGCACGATCTCCTGCCGTTCGACGTCCACGTAGGCGTTCAGCTCGGGGAAGCGCCGCAACCCGACCACGCAGATACGGGCCAGCAGCGCCAGCATCCCGATCCGGGCGTCGGGGCAGGCCCGGTTGATGCTCTCCTTGAGCTCCACCAAGGCCGTGGCGTCCACATCCACCCAGGTGGTGGCGTCCGGGATCTCCCGCCTGCTGCGCGACAGCTTCTCGGCGATGGCCCGCCGCACTCCCACCAGCGGCACCCGCTCCGCCTCCGCGCTCTCGTGAGACGGCGCGGCAGCGGCCGGCGCAACCTCAGGCTGCGCGGTCTCGGCGTTACGGGACGCGGCGATCGCGGCTTCGACATCGCGGCGGAGCACGACGCCCCGCGGTCCGGTCGGCGTCACCAACGTCAGATCGACACCGTGCTCCTCCGCCAGCCGCCGCACCAACGGCGAGATGACCCGCGGAACCTCGCCCATCCGCTTCGCGGCCGTCTTCCGTCCGGGCCCCGACGCCTTTCCGCCCGCGGTCTCCGCGGGCTTGGCGGCCTCCCCGGCCTGCGGCGTCCCCGCCAGGCGGGACGTCGACACCGACGGCACCACCGCACCGGACACCCCGCCCTCCAGGGCGGAGACAGGCCCGAGCAGCGGGTCGCTCTTGGAAGAAGAGGCGGCCTTCCCAGGACCGGACGCGGCCGGCTGCTCATCCTGCCGTTGGCGGACGCGAGCCCGGCGGCGCGAGCGGCCCCCGCCGCCACCGGTGCCGTAGCCGACGAGGACGTTGCCCGACCCGGCGCGCTCCTCCTCCCGGTACCGCTCGTCCGGAACGGCCACCGCGATCAGCGGAGCGCCCACGGCCACGGACGTCCCCGGCTCGCCGTACAGCCGCACGACCTTCCCGGCCATCGGAATCGGCACGTCGACGGCCGCCTTGGCCGTCTCCACCTCGACCACGACCTGGTCGACGGTGACGAAGTCCCCCACGTTCACCCGCCACTGGAGGATCTCCGCCTCGGTCAGCCCCTCCCCGAGATCGGGAAGGCGGAACACCTGCTCGGTGACCGTCGCCGTCATGCCGCACCCGCCTCGGGCAGATACCGGACATCGGGCTCGTCGTCGCGCTGCAACCGCTCCAGCACGTCGAGGATCCGCTCGACGTCCGGCAGGTGGCGGTGCTCCACCATCGGCGGCGGATACGGCACGTCGAACCCGGTCACCCGCAGCACCGGCGCCAGCAGGCTGTGGAAGCAGCGCTCCTGCACGCGGGCGGCGATCTCCGCGCCGACACCGGCGAACCCGGCCGCCTCCGCCACCACCACGCACCGGCCGGTGCGCCGCACCGACGCCGCCACCGTCGCGTCGTCGAACGGCACGATGGTGCGCAGGTCGATGACCTCCAGGTCCCAGCCCTCCTCGGCGGCCGCCTCGGCGGCCTCCAAGGCGACCGGCACGGACGGACCGTACGCCACCACCGTCGCGTCCCCGCCCGGACGGCGCACCACCGCACGCCCGAACGGCTCGCCCCGCACCGGCAGGTCCACCGACGCCTTCGACCAGTACAGCTTCTTCGGCTCCAGGAACACGACCGGGTCAGGGTCCTCGATCGCCTCCCGCAGCAGCGAATACGCGTCCTCCACCGTCGCGGGCGTGACGACCTTCAGCCCCGGGGTGTGCGCGTAATACGCCTCGCTGGAGTCGCTGTGATGCTCCACGCCGCCGATGCCGCCGCCATACGGGACGCGGATCACCATCGGCAGCGTGACTCGCCCCCGCGTGCGGTTGCGCATCTTCGCCACATGCGAGGCGATCTGCTCGAACGCCGGGTACGCGAACGCGTCGAACTGCATCTCCACGACAGGCCGGAACCCGCCCATGGCCATGCCGACGGCGAACCCGACGATCCCCGACTCGGCGAGCGGGGTGTCGAAGCAGCGGTCCTCGCCGAACTTCGCCGTCAGGCCGTCCGTGATACGGAAGACGCCGCCGAGCTGACCGACGTCCTCGCCGAACATCAGCACGCGCTCGTCGTCCTCCATGGCGTCACGCAACGCGGCGTTGAGCGCCTGCGCCATGGTGATCGTCGTCATGTCAGCGCCTCCTCGGCCTTGAGCTCGGCCTCCAGCAACTCGCGTTGCTCCTCAAGCTGCGGCGTGCGTGTGCCGTACACGTGGTCGAACAGCTCCAGCGGCTCCACCCGCGGATCAGCGTTCATCGCGGTCCGCACCCGGTCGGCGAACTCCTCCGCCTCCGCCGCAACGGACGCCACCTCCTCGTCGGTGAGCAGGCCGCGCCGCTTCAGGTAGGCCTCCAGCCGCGCGATGGGGTCACGCTGCCGCCAGCGCTCCGTCTCCTTCTCCTCGCGGTACCGGCTGGCGTCGTCGGCGTTCGTGTGCGGCTCCATCCGGTAGGTGTGGGCCTCCACCAGGAACGGCCCCGCACCCGAACGGGCGTGCCGGACGGCCTCGGCCAGCACCGCCAGGACGGCCACGGCGTCGTTCCCGTCCACCTGCTCGGAACGCACCCCGTACCCGATGCCCTTGTACGCCAGCGACGGCGCGGCGGTCTGCCGCTCCAGCGGGACGGAGATGGCGTACCGGTTGTTCTGCACGAAGAACACCACCGGCGCCTTGAACACGGCGGCGAAGTTCAGCGCCTCATGGAAGTCGCCCTCGCTCGTGGCGCCATCGCCCACGCACACGAGCGCGACCCGCCCCGTCCCCTTGCGGCGTTCCGCATACGCGAGCCCCGCAGCGTGAAGCGTCTGCGTGGCCAGGGGAGTGCACTGGGGAGCGACCTGGTACTGGTAGGGGTCATAGCCGCAATGCGCGTCCCCCCGGAGCAGCGACAACGCCTCCACCGGGTCGACACCTCTCGTCACCAGGGCCACCGTGTCCCGATACGTGGGGAACAGCCAGTCGCCCTCGTCCAGAGCCAGCACGCCACCGACCTGGCAGGCCTCCTGGCCCTTGCTCGACGGGTACACCGCCAGCCGCCCCTGCTTGGTCAGCGCCGTAGCCTGGGAATCGAACCGGCGCCCTACCACCATGTGCCGGTACGCACGGCGCAGCAGCTCCGGCGCCGGCTCCGGATAGGCGGGCTTGCCGCGCGCTGGCGCGCCTGTATCCGTCAGGAACCGGACCGGACGCTTGGACGGCAACAGCGCCTCGGGTCTGGTATCGCGACGTCGATCCGACATACGGCACCGACCTCCACATTCACCCGTCTTTGGGAGGAATATGGAGCAACCTGGCTATACGTCTCAACAACCGGGCTAAAGTCCGGACATTCGGCTCGACATAGGGGCTCGCATGGACCATCTGTCGCTCAACATCCCACCCACATCCCCATCCCCCGGACATTCGGCGGCACCCCTCGACGCCATCGACCGCGCGATCCTCCGCGAGCTGAGCGCGGACGGCCGCCTCTCCGTGCGAGCCCTCGCCGAACGGGTGCGCATCTCCCGTTCCAACGCCTACGCCCGTCTGGAACGCCTCATCGCCGACGGCGTCATCACCGGCTTCAGCGCCCGCATCGACCCGGTCCGCGCGGGCCTCGGCACCACCGCCTACGTCCTGGTGAACATCGACCAGCACTCCTGGCGGGACGTGTCGGTGAAAATGCGCGAAGTGCCGTACGTCCAACACCTGGCGTTCGTCGGCGGCGACGTCGACCTGGTCATGCTCGTCCGCACCCCCGACACGGCCACCCTGCGCGACGTCGTCCTCGCCGGCATCCACGCGATCACAGGCGTCCGCTCCACCCGCACCTGGATCGTCTTCGAAGAGACCACCGGCGGCTGACCCGCCGCCCCGTGCGGTCGTCGGGGGCCATGCGAGCCGCTGGGCATTCGTGCAAACCAGTGGCGGCCAGCCCGTCGATCCCGATCGCCCGGAACCGCCCGACGGCTCATTCCGGCAGCGGCATAGAGTCATCGCCAATCATCGAGCCCTGTGGTCCGCGCTGAGGGCCTGGAGGCCGCTGTACGCCCGCGTGCTGGGGAGGCGGCGTCGCGACTGCGCGGCCCGCGGCGTGGTGTGAGCGAGCCACACCGCAGGCAGGCCGGAGGTGCCGACCAGGACTGACGAACGCCCGGGTCCAAGGCCGCCGAACTGCGCACGACCGGTTCGGAGGCCCGCCAGGACCAACAACACCAAGCGCCTGGCTCAGGGCGCGTGTGGATGTCGTACAGACCTCTGGCAGCCCCAAGACCATGACCGTGCAACCCCGCCGAACACGATCAGCTTGCGAGGGCGTTTAACTTGCACAAAGCGAGTACGACCGGTTGCCCTCGAGGGAGTCGTGCCTCCCCCAGGGGGGCGATCGCACACCCGATTCGCACCCCGCGCGGATGGGCCGGTCGGATGGGCGCGGTCACTTGGCGGCCCCCGGAGCCGCCATGCGGGCGGCGATCAGCGACAGTCCACGGTCATCTACGGCCGGGGCGATCAGAGTGAGCGAGCGCGCTGCCGGACTGTGCCTAGAACTCCTCGGTCACCGCGACCGGGTGCGAGACCATGACACTGGGGCCGTTGAGACAAGAAAAACCACTCACCCCGAAGAAGGAATTGAGGGCGAGTGGTGCGGAACGTGGGCGTACGTGGACTTGAACCACGGACCTCATCCTTATCAGGGATGCGCTCTAACCGACTGAGCTATACGCCCTTGGGGGCGCCGTCCTTGCGGCGTACCGAGAGAGTACCTCATCCCGCGGCACGACCGGTAATCAGTTCGGCGGACGGCGGCCCCCGAGGCTACTCCGCCTCCTTGAGTGTGACCTCCACACCTCCCACGAGGTCGGCGACCAGGTTGTAGATGACCGAGCCGACCGTGGACAGGGCGGTGATCAGCAGCACGTTCAGCGCGCCGACCAGCAGCGTGTAGGTGAAGATGCGGGCGAACGAGAACCAGCCGCCCGCGTTCACGCCGCCGCCGGTCTCCCCCTGCTGGCGGGTCAGGTCGTTGACCGTGTCGCTGATCGCCGAGAACACGCCCAGGCCGGACAGGATCACGTACAGCACGATCACCGCGACCAGCAGCACCACGAAGCAGACCAGCGACATCATGAAGCTGAACTTCATGACCGACCACGGCTCGAGGCGGGCCAGCTGAAGCTGGGCCTTGCGGGTCGGGCGGGCCTGCGCCGACGACTGGCCCGGGGCCGTCCCGGCGGGCTTCGGGCCGGTCGAGCCGGCGGGGCCGGCCGGTGCCGTGGCCGTGGCCGTGGCCGCGGCCGCGGGCGCCGCGCCCGGAGCAGCCGGGGTGCTCGGCGTGGCCACGGTGCGGTCCTTGACGGCGGTGCCGGTGAAGCCGGAGCCCGCGGGGCGGCCCGTCGGCGTGTCGGCGGTCTTGGACCAGCCGTCGGCCGCCGCCTCGTCCTTGACCGGGGCGATCTCGTCGTCCTTGGCGGCGCGCAGGTCCGGCCGGGTCTCGTCGGACACCGGCGTGTCGGGAACGCTCGCGGGCGCCTCTTTCCGGTCGGGGCCGGCCGAGGCGGTCGAGGTCGGGTTGGGCCCGCCGCCGGAGCCGCTGGGCGAGGCGCCCGAGGATGAGCCGGACGAGGAGCCGGATTCCTTCCCCGTGCTCTTACCGGGCTGGGTGCTCACGTCTCCTCCTGGGCCGCCGGACTACGGACGTCATTCACTGTCGCTCTCCTCGGCGCCATTGTCCGCGTCCGAGTCCTCCATGGACTCTACGTTGCGCGCGATGGCGACGACGCTGTCGCCGTCGGCGAGGTTCATGAGGCGGACGCCCATGGTCTGCCGGCCGGAGCGCTTGATCTCGGCCGCGGCGGTGCGGATGACGCCTCCGTTGGAGGTCATCGCGAACACCTCGTCATCGGGGCCGACCATCAGCGCCCCCACCAACTTGCCGCGCGCCTGCACGATCTTAGCGGTGAGGACCCCCTTGCCCCCACGGCCTTGCACCGGATATTGGTTCACGGGAGTGCGCTTGGCGTAGCCGCCTTCGGTGGCCACCAGGACGTCGTGCGTCTCGTCCTGGACGACCAGCATGTTGAGGACCTCGTGGTCGCCATCGAACCGCATGCCGATGACGCCGCTGGTGGCGCGGCCCATCGGGCGCAGCGACTCGTCGTCGGCGCGGAAGCGGATGGCCTGCGCGCCGGTGGAGACCATGAGCAGGTCGTCTTCGGGGGACACCAGCCGGGCGGCGATCACCTCGTCGCCCTCGGCGAGGTTGATGGCGATGATGCCGCCGCTGCGGGGCGAGTCGAAGTCGCGCAGCGGCGACTTCTTGACCTTGCCCTGCTTGGTGGCGAGCACGAGGTAGGGCGCCACGTCGTAGTCGCGCAGGTCCATGACCTGGGCGATGCGTTCGTCCGGCTGGAAGGCCAGCAGGTTGGCGACGTGCTGGCCGCGCGAGTCGCGGCCGCCCTCGGGCAGTTCGTAGGCCTTCGCCCGGTACACCCGGCCCTTGTCGGTAAAGAACAGGATCCAGTGGTGGGTGGTGGTGACGAAGAACTGGTCGACGATGTCGTCCTGCTTGAGCTGGGCGCCGCGCACGCCCTTGCCGCCGCGGCGCTGGGCCCGGTACAGGTCGGTCTTGGTGCGCTTGGCGTAGCCGCCGCGGGTGATGGTGACGACCACGTCCTCTTCGGGGATGAGGTCCTCGTAGGAGACGTCGCCGTCGAAGGGGATGATCTGGGTGCGGCGCTCGTCGCCGTACTTCTCGACGATGGGGGCCAGTTCCTCGCCGACGATCCGGCGCTGCCGCTCCGGGGAGGACAGGATGTCGTTGTAGTCGGCGATCTCGGCCATCAGCCGGTCGTACTCGTCGGTGATCTGCTGGCGTTCCAGGGCGGCCAGCTTGCGCAGCTGCATGTCGAGGATGGCCTGCGCCTGGACCTCGTCGATCTCCAGCAGGTTCATCAGGCCCTGCTGGGCCTCCTGCGCGCTGGGGGAGCGCCGGATGAGGGCGATGACCTCTTCGATCCGGTCGAGGGCCTTGAGGAGGGCGCGCAGGATGTGGGCGCGCTCTTCGGCCTTGCGCAGCAGGAAGCGGGTGCGGCGGACGATGACGTCGATCTGGTGCGCGACCCAGTGGCGGACGAACTGGTCGAGGCGCAGGGTGCGCGGGACCCCGTCGACCAGGGCCAGCATGTTGGCGCCGAAGGTCTCCTGCAGCTGGGTGTGCTTGTAGAGGTTGTTGAGGACGACCTTGGCGACGGCGTCGCGCTTGAGCACGATCACCAGGCGCTGGCCGGTGCGGCCGGAGGTCTCGTCGCGGACGTCGGCGATGCCGTCGAGCTTGCCCTCCTTCACCAGTTCGGCGATCTTGAGGGCGAGGTTGTCGGGGTTGACCTGGTAGGGCAGTTCGGTGACGACGAGGCAGGTGCGGCCCTGGATCTCCTCGATCTCGACGACGCCCCGCATGGTGATGGAGCCGCGGCCGGTGCGGTAGGCGTCCTCGATGCCCTTGCGGCCGACGATGAGGGCGCTGGTGGGGAAGTCGGGGCCCTTGATGCGCTCGATGAGGGCTTCGAGGAGCTCCTCGTCGGAGGCGTCGAAGTGGTCCAGGTACCACTGGACGCCTTCGGCGACCTCGCGGAGGTTGTGCGGGGGGATGTTGGTGGCCATCCCGACGGCGATGCCGGCCGAGCCGTTGACCAGCAGGTTGGGGTAGCGGGACGGCAGGACGTCGGGTTCGGCGGAGCGGCCGTCGTAGTTGGGGGAGAAGTCGACGGTCTCCTTGTCGATGTCGCGCAGCAGCTCCATCGCCAGCGGCGCCATGCGGCATTCGGTGTACCGCATGGCCGCGGCGGGGTCGTTGCCGCGCGAGCCGAAGTTGCCGTTGCCGTCGACGAGCGGGTAGCGCATCGCCCAGGGCTGGGCGAGCCGTACGAGCGCGTCGTAGATGGCGGAGTCGCCGTGGGGGTGGTAGTTCCCCATGACGTCGCCGACGACGCGGGCGCATTTGAAGTAGCCGCGGT
This sequence comes from Actinomadura rubrobrunea NBRC 15275, assembly GCF_001552235.1. Lineage (NCBI taxonomy): Bacteria > Bacillati > Actinomycetota > Actinomycetes > Streptosporangiales > Thermomonosporaceae > Actinomadura > Actinomadura viridilutea. The sequence continues at coordinate 51,982 of NZ_BCQU01000020.1, forward strand.
CGGGGCGGTACCCGCCGTCGTACATGGCGTAGAGCACGCGCCGGTGGACGGGCTTGAGCCCGTCGCGGACTTCGGGCAGCGCGCGGGACACGATGACCGACATCGCGTAGTCGAGATAGCTGCGCTGCATCTCGACCTGGATGTCGACCGGCTCGATCCGCTCGGGCCGCCCCCCGCCTTCGGTGGTCACGTCCGTCACTGTTGAAGACCTCTTCTAGTGAGTGAAGTACGGTCGGCGCCCGGCTCGCAGGTGCGGCCTGCCGCCGACCGGGGGCCGCGCGCCCCCGGTGTTCGTGGGCCCCTGTGCCGTCCGTCCGTTCCGCCGGGTGCGTGCGGTGCCGCCGTGGCGGGGCCTGCGGGCCGGTGTGGGGCTCGCGTGTCCGCGCCGCCCGTTGCGGGGCGGTGCGGGGGCCGGCGCCGTGGGCGGCGGGTGCCGCGCGCGTCGGGGGTGGCGTCCGGTGCCGGTGCGCCGGGTCGGCCGTCCCGGTCGACAGGGTTGTCGACAGGGGCGTCGACAGGGGCGTCGACGCGGCGGTCGGCGCGCCGGTGCCGGGGGCGGAGGGACGGAGGCGGAGTCATCGGACGCACGCGGTGGTCAGATGTCCAGGAAGCGCACGTCCTTGGCGTTGCGCTGGATGAATTCGCGGCGCGGTTCGACGTCTTCGCCCATGAGCACGCTGAACAGTTCGTCGGCCTGGGCGGCGTCGTCGAGAGTGACCTGGAGCAGGATGCGGGTCTCGGGGTTCATGGTGGTCTCCCACAGCTCGTTGGCGTTCATCTCGCCGAGCCCCTTGAAGCGCTGCACCTGGTCGCGGGGGCGGGGGTCGCGCTTGCCCGCGGCGATGCCGGCCTCGATGATCGCGTCGCGTTCCCGGTCGGAGTAGGCGTAGTCGACGTCCTGTCCGCGGGCGTCCCACTTGATCTTGTAGAGCGGGGGCTGGGACAGGTAGACGTGCCCGGCCTCGATGAGCGGCTTCATGAACCGGAACAGCAGCGTGAGCAGCAGCGTGTTGATGTGGTGGCCGTCGACGTCCGCGTCCGACATCAGGATGATCTTGTGGTAGCGCAGTTTGGAGATGTCGAACTCGTCGTGCACGCCGGTGCCGAGCGCGGTGATGATCGCCTGGACCTCGTTGTTCTTGAGGATCTTGTCGATCCGCGCCTTCTCGACGTTGAGGATCTTGCCGCGGATGGGCAGGATCGCCTGGAAGTTGGCGTCGCGGCCGCCCTTGGCCGAGCCGCCGGCCGAGTCGCCCTCGACGATGTACAGCTCGGACCTGGCGGGGTCGGTGGACTGGCAGTCGGCCAGTTTGCCGGGCAGCGAGGTCGACTCGAGCAGGCTCTTGCGGCGGGTCAGGTCGCGGGCCTGACGCGCGGCGATGCGGGCGCGCGCCGCCTGCATGGCCTTGTGGACGATCTCCTTGGCCTCGCCGGGGTTGCGGTCGAACCAGTCGCGCAGGTGTTCGTGGCAGGCCTTCTGCACGAACGACCGGGCCTCGGTGTTGCCGAGCTTGGTCTTGGTCTGGCCCTCGAACTGGGGGTCGGCGAGTTTGATGGAGATGATGGCGGTGAGGCCCTCGCGGACGTCCTCGCCGGTGAGGTTGTCGTCCTTGTCCTTGAGGAGCCGCTGCTCCTTGGCGTACCGGTTGACGATGGCCGTGAGCGCCGCCCGGAAGCCTTCTTCGTGGGTGCCGCCTTCGGCGGTGTTGATGGTGTTGGCGAAGGTGTGCACCGATTCGGCGTACGAGGCGTTCCACTGCATGGCGATCTCGACGGCCATGCCCTCGGTGTCGTCGCTGAAGTAGATCACCGAGTCGTGGACGGCGTCCTTCTTGCTGTTGATGTAGCGGACGAAGTCCTCGACGCCGCCGTCGTAGTGGTAGCGGACGACCCGGGGTTCGCCGTTGATGTGGTCCGGCCGCTCGTCCCGCAGGGTGATCGACAGCCCCCGGTTGAGGAAGGCCATCTCCTGCATCCGGCGGGAGAGGGTCTCGAAGTTCCACTTGGTGGTCTCGAAGATCTCCGGGTCGGGCCAGAAGGTGATCGTGGTGCCGGTCTCGTCGGTCGGTTCGCCCTTGGCCAGGGGCGCCTCGGGGCCGCGCCAGGTGTAGGCCTGCCGCCAGACGTGGCCGTCGCGTCGGACCTCGGCCTCCAACCGGGTGGACAGCGCGTTCACCACCGCCGAGCCGACGCCGTGCAGACCGCCGGAGACCGCGTACGACTTGCCGTCGAACTTGCCTCCCGCGTGCAGGGTGGTGAGCACCAGCTCGATGGCGGGCCGCTTTTCCACAGGGTGCTCGCCGACCGGGATGCCGCGGCCGTTGTCGTAGACGCGGACTCCGCCGTCCGCCAGCAGCGTCACCTCGATGGTGTCGGCGTATCCGGCCAAGGCCTCGTCGACGGAGTTGTCGACGATCTCGTAGACGAGGTGGTGGAGCCCCCGTTCTCCGGTGGTGCCGATGTACATGCCGGGGCGCTTGCGAACCGCCTCCAGCCCTTCGAGGACAGTGATCGAACTAGCGTCGTACGCCAAAGGAGATCCTCCTGCCGGGGACGCTCGCCGTCCCGCGTCCGCGGCGGAACGCGGTGTGCCCCGTAACACACGTGAGAGCGCCCTTTCTCCAAGCAACACTGCGGGCCCTGGTGGATTCGGCCGCACGCCGATGAGCGGCAGGACCCGCCACGTGCTCCGGTGCGTCGGAGGGGAGCCGGGCGACCCGTGACGGCGCAGCATCCTGAACCCAACGTCATTCTACCGGCTCCAACCGACAAAAAGTGGCACTGACGAGCGCTGTGTGCGCGTGTGGCGGCCGAGCGGGCGAGGAGACACATCCCCCCATTCGACTGGGGGTGTCGTTTGGCCTACGGCGCGCTAGAAGCGGAACTCGGCGGTAGCCGTTCCGAACAGATGTTCGTCTCGGGCGTGCGTCTCCCCGCGGCCACGGTAGGTCGCGCCGCGGTGTGGTCCTGCCATCGTCCAGCACTGGTCCGCTCCGCTTCCGGCGCCGCCGCTCGCTTGTTCGGCCGCCGGCCGCGGCGGGGCTCCGCCCGCCGGGCGGCAGGTCGAAACTAGCGGCCGCCGCCGACATCCGGCCGTCTCGCCGCGCCAGCGGCCGCGAGCCCGGTCCGCGGCCGCCCCCCAAACCGGCTCATCACGGGCGACGCGGGATCGCCCGGGGTCAGCGGACGCGCCAGCCGCCCTGCCGGCGGGGGCCTGTGGACGGCCCGACGACCTTGACGCGTCGCACGGTGCCGTGGCCGAGTTCTTCGTTCAGGCGCTTGACGAGCGTGGACGACAAGAGGCGCAGTTGGGTCGCCCAGGTGGTGGAGTCGGCGGCGACCGTCAGCTCGCCGTCCTCGAAACGTTCCGGGCGGGTGTGCTCGGCCAGTTGCGGGCCGACGATGCCCGGCCAGTTGCCGAAGACGCCGCCCATGGCCGCGCGCTGTTCCCATCCCCGGGAGGCCAGCAGTTCGCGGATGGCCGCGCCGAACGGTTTGGGGTCGCCGCCCCGTCCCGGTTCGCGCAGCCGGACGGGACGTGGTGCTTTGCGCTGGCCGCCGCCCTGCCCCTGCCCGGGAACCGAGCCGCGTTTACGGGCGTCCGCCTTGGCCTGGGCCAGGGCCTCACGTGCGAGCTCTATCCCCGACTTGGCGGATGGTCGGGGGTGGCCCGCAGGCCGCGCGGGGCCGCCGTCCCCGGGGGCGTTCGTCCCCTGTGGACGCGGCGCACTCGACTCGCCGCTCCCGCCGGCCTCTGCCGCACCGCCGGCGGTTTCTGAAGGGGGCGTCCCACCTTTGCGAGGCGCGGGCGGGCGGGCCGGCTCAGAAGCATCGGATGTCCCCGCAGAGGGCGCGGGGGAGAGGTGCGGCGCGGAATCCCCCGATGCGGGGGAGTTGTGGACATCCTGTGGATGATCGTTCATGTCGGCTCGCTTGCGGGACGCCGCGGCCGGTCCGGCCGGAGGGTCATGCGGGGGTCACCGTGCCTCCGGACACGGCGAACGAGGCGCCGGTCAGTTCGTCCGGGACGTCGGCGGGGACGGCCGCGGTGATGAGGACCTGCTCGGCGGGCGCGACCATCTCCGCCAGGCGGCTGCGGCGGCCCGCGTCCAGCTCGGCGAACACATCGTCCAAGATCAGGACGGGGTCGTCGCCGTCGGCGCGCAGCAGCTCGTAGGACGCCAGCCGCAGCCCCAGGGACAGCGACCAGGACTCGCCGTGGCTGGCGTAGCCGCGCGCGGGCAGGTCCCCCAGCCGGATCACCAGCTCGTCCCGGTGCGGGCCCACGAGGCTCACTCCGCGTTCCAGTTCCTGGCGGCGCGCCTCGTTCAGCGCCTTGAGCAACGCCTCGGCCAGTTGTGCACGGTCTGTGGACAACTCGACGTCGCCCAGGGAGCTCTTGTAGGCGAGGTCGGCCTTTCCACCGGCCGGCGCCAACGCCTCATACGCGCGCGCCATGAGCGGACGCAGCGCCGCCACCAGGTCGAGCCGGGCCGCGAGAAGCTCCGCGCCGGTACGGGCGAGGTGGGAGTCCCACACGTCCAGGGTGGACAGAACCTCGGGGCCGGGGGCGCGCCTGTGCGCGGCCGCCGATTTCAACAGGGCGTTGCGCTGCTTGAGGACGCGTTCGTAGTCGGACCGCACGCCCGCGAATCGGGGGGCGCGGGCGGTCAGCAGCTCGTCGAGGAACCTGCGGCGCTCTCCCGGGTCGCCCTTGACCAGGGCCAGGTCTTCGGGGGCGAACAGGACGGTGCGCAGCATCCCCAGGATGTCGCGGGGCCGGGAGACGGGGGAGCGGTTGAGCCTGGCGCGGTTGGACTTGCCCGGGTTGATCTCCAGTTCGATCAGGGCTTTGCGGTCGTCCCGGACCACACCGGCGCGCACGATCGCGCGGGGCGCACCCTGCCGGACGAGGGGGGCGTCCGTGGCGACGCGGTGGCTGCCGTGCGTGGACACGTACGCGACGGCTTCCACGAGGTTGGTCTTGCCCTGTCCGTTGGGGCCCACGAACGCGCTGACTCCCGGCTCGAGCGCCACTTCGGCGGAGGCGTAGGAGCGGAAGTCCTGGAGCGAAAGGTGGGCGACGTGCACGGAACACGAGCGTAGAGCCTTCCGCCGCCCTCGTTCGCCACGCCTCGTCTCCCACATCCGCCCCAGAGTTGTCCACACCCCCTGTGGACAACTCTGGGGGCTCGGGGTGCGCGCCTGGGGATCAGGCGGGGGGCGCGGCGACGTCGGCCCCCGGGGAGTCGGCGCCCTTGGCGCTCTCCACGGCGTGGCCGCCGAACTGGTTGCGCAGGGCCGCCACGACCTTCATCGCGGGGGAGTCGTCCTGGCGGGACGCGAACCGGGCGTAGAGCGACGCGGTGATCGCGGGCAGGGGGACGGCGTGGTCGACGGCGGCCTGCACCGTCCACCGGCCCTCGCCGGAGTCCTCGGCGTAGCCGCGGATCTCCTCCAGGTGCGGGTCGTCGGCGAGCGCCCGGTTCATCAGGTCCAGCAGCCAGGACCGGATGACCGTGCCCTCCTGCCAGCTGCGGAACGTCTCGGCCACGTTGTCGACCAGGCCGCTCGCCTCGATCAGCTCGTAGCCTTCGCCGAAGGCCTGCATCATCGCGTACTCGATGCCGTTGTGGACCATCTTGACGAAGTGCCCGGCGCCGTTCCTGCCGGCGTGCACGAACCCGTACTCGCCCTCCGGCTTGAGCGTCTCGAAGATCGGCATGAGCCGCTTCACGTGCTCGTCCTCGCCGCCGACCATGAGGGCGTAGCCGTTCTCCAGGCCCCACACTCCGCCGCTGACGCCGCAGTCGACGAACCCGATGCCCTTGGCGGCCAGTTCCGCGCCGTGCCGCTGGTCGTCCACGTAGTGGGAGTTGCCGCCGTCGACGACGACGTCGCCCGGCTGGAGCAGTTCCCCCAGCCTGTGGATGGTGTCGCGGGTGGGCTCGCCCGCCGGGACCATCACCCACACCGCGCGGGGCGGGGTCAGCCGCTCGACCAGCTCCTCCAGCGACGCGACGTCGCTGACGTCGGGGTTGCGGTCGTAGCCGACGACGGTGTGGCCGCCGCGGCGCAGCCGCTCGGCCATGTTCCCGCCCATCTTGCCGAGGCCGATGATCCCCAGCTCCATGTTCAACTCTCCCTGTCGCGTTCGGCGCGTCGGCGTCCCGGCGCGTCCGGCCGGCCGGCCGCGTCCCGGCGGTTCCCGCTCCCGGGCCGGGTCGCTGCCGTCCCGGCCCGCACGGCCCGCCCACGGTCGACGCCGGCGGTGACCGGGCGGTCCCGGCGCGGTCCGCGGGTCGGCCCGTCCGGTGCGTCCACAGGACGCCCGGCTCCGGCCCGGACGCGGATGGCGCCGCCCCGGCGGCGCCCGGCCCGTGCCCCGGCCCGGCTGGTCCCGGTATGACCGTGCCCGCCGTAGCCCGTGGCCACCCGCGGTACCGCGACCGCTTCCGGGCGGACCGCCGGGAAGCGTCCGAAGGGGGCCGGTGCCGAGGGGTTCGGCGACCGTCGCCGGCGCGACGCGGCGGGCCGACCCGTTCGCGGGCCGGGTCCTCGCCGGTCACGCGCGCGTTCGGCTTCTTCGCTTGGTCTGTGGCTTGTGCTGACTGTTTCGCTGCCCTTGCGGTTGTGAGGCTACGACTGTCGCGAAGAAACCGGTATGCCGGGTCCTGGTCGCGCGCCCGTCCGGCGGCCCGGGGCGCGGGCGCCGCGCCGGGCCGCCGGGCACGCGCCGGTCAGCTCGACAGGCGCACCGGCATGATCAGGTACCGGTAGTTGGGGTCGGAGCCCTCCTCCGGCGGCTTGCCGGTGAGGACGGCGGGCTTGGTCGGCGTGGTGAACGACAGCCGCGCCACGTCCGAGCTGATCGCCGACAGCCCGTCCAGCAGGAAGCCGGGGTTGAACGCGATGTCGATGTCCTCGCCCTCCAGCGTGGCCTCCAGGGCCTCCACGGCCTGCGCCTCGTCCCCGGTGCCCGCCTCCAGGACCACCTCGCCCTGCCGGAACGACAGCCGCACCGGCGTGTTGCGCTCGGCCACCAGCGACACGCGCTTGACCGCCTCGATGAACGGGGAGGTCTGCACCTCGGCGAGCCCGGCGTACTCGCTGGGCAGCAGCGACCGGTACTTGACGAAGTCGCCGTCCAGCAGCCGCGAGGTGACGCGGCGGCCGCCGCCCGCGAAACCGATCATCCCCTCGCCGGTGCCGCCCGCGCCGCCGAGCGCGATCGACACCTCGGCGCCCGCGGTCAGCGACTTGGCCGTGTCGGCCAGGGTCTTGGCGGGGACCAGCGCCACCGCCGAGAAGTCCGGCCGCTCCGGCTTCCAGTGCAGCTCCCGGACGGCCAGCCGGTAGCGGTCGGTGGAGGCCAGCGTGACGGTCTCGCCCTCGATCTCCACGCGGACGCCGGTGAGCATCGGGATCGTGTCGTCCTTGCCCGCGGCGATGGCGACCTGGCCGACCGCGGCGGCGAACTCGTCGCTGCCGACCGCGCCCGCGGCCGGCGGCATCTCCGGCAGCGTCGGGTAGTCCTCCACAGGCATGGTCAGGAGCGTGAACTTCGCGCTGCCGCAGCGCAGCATCACCTTGGCCCCGTCCGTGCTGACCTCCACGGGCTGCGGAGGCAGGCTGCGCGAGATCTCGGCCAGCAGCCGCCCCGACACCAGCGCGGTGCCCGGCTCCTCGGTGTCGATGTCGGTGGCGACCTGCGCCGACACCTCGTAGTCGAACGCCGACAGCGTCAGCCGGTCGGCGGCCTCGATGTGCATGCCCGCGAGCACGGGCACCGGCGGCCGGACCGGAAGGGTCCGTGCCGTCCAGGCCACGGCGTCGGCCAGGGCGTCTCTGTCGATGCGGAACTTCACAGGGACCCGCCTCCTGCAGGTTTCGGACTAGGGGTGAGGTGGAACAGATCGTTCAGCCGGAGCGCCCGGGGCACGGGATCCCCAGGCCCTGAGTTGAGATGAGTTTTCTCTTTGGAGATACATAGGGAAGCACTCGTCATAGGGGCCGTGGAAAGTGTGGACACCGGGCGTCGTCCCAGGTGAAGCGGCGGTTTTCTGTCCACGGCGGCTGTGCGCGCGGACTGTGCACGACGGCGTCGCCTGAGGACGGAGCGTTCGTCCCCACACGGATTCCTCATCTCGTCCCCCGGTTGTCCACGAGTTGTCCGCAGGCCGTCCCGCCTTCGAGCGGCGGAGGGGTCGTCCTCCGCGTCCGGGCCGGCGCGCGTCCCCAGGGCGTCCCCAGCGATTCCCCAAGCGGTCCACGGGGTCGTCCCCAGGCGGCCCGTCGGCCATCCCCAAGGGTCCCTGATCCGTCCACGTGTCGTCCTCAGGTTCTCCGCAGGTTGTCCGCAGGTTGTCCCAGGGCTTTTCCACGGAGATCCCCAAGGTTTTCCACAGGTTGTGGGCGGAGAGGTCCGCGTCGGGCTCCCCGGAGCGGGCGGCGCGGCGCCTTCCGCCGGCCGCCCGAACCGTCGTGAGCCGCTCCGAACGCAAGGCCCGCACCGCGCCGGCGCACCCGGCCGAGCGCCCGCTCAGCGCTTGCGGGCCTGGTGCTTGATCCGTCCCGTCAGCTCGGTGACCTGGTTGTATATCGCGCGACGCTCGGCCATCAGCGCCCGGATCTTGCGCTCGGCGTGCATCACGGTGGTGTGGTCGCGGCCGCCGAACGCCTGCCCGATCTTCGGCAGCGACATGTCGGTGAGCTCGCGGCACAGGTACATGGCGATCTGCCGGGCGGTCACCAGCATCCGGGAGCGCGACGGTCCACAGAGGTCCTCGATCGTCGTCCCGAAGTACTCCACAGTCTGCGCCATGATCATCGACGCGGTGATCTCCGGGCCGGTGTCGTTGGGGATGAGGTCCTTCAGGACGATCTCGGCCAGCTGCATGTCCACCGACTGCCGGTTCAGGCTGGCGAACGCCGTCACCCGGATCAGCGCGCCTTCCAGCTCCCGGATGTTGGTGGCGATCTGCGAGGCGATGAACTCCAGCACGTCCGGCGGCACCGCCAGACCCTCCTGGCGCGCCTTCTTCTGCAGGATCGCGATCCGGGTCTCCAGCTCCGGCGGCTGGACGTCGGTGGTCAGCCCCCACTCGAACCGGTTGCGCAGCCGGTCCTCCAGCGTCACCAGCTCCTTGGGCGGACGATCACTGGAGATCACGATCTGCTTGCTGGCGTTGTGGAGCGTGTTGAAGGTGTGGAAGAACTCCTCCTGCGTCTGCTCCTTGCCCTCGAGGAACTGGATGTCGTCGACGAGGAGGATGTCCACATCCCGGTAGCGGCGGCGGAACCCGTCGGCCTTGCCGTCGCGGATGGAGTTGATGAAGTCGTTGGTGAACTCCTCGGAGCTGACGTACCGGACGCGCGCCCCGTTGAACAGGCTCTGCGCGTAGTGCCCGATCGCGTGCAGCAGGTGCGTCTTGCCCAGCCCCGAGTCCCCGTAGATGAACAGCGGGTTGTACGCCTTGGCGGGCTGCTCGGCCACGGCCACGGCCGCCGCGTGCGCGAACCGGTTGGACGAGCCGATGACGAACGTCTCGAACGTGTACTTGGGGTTCAGCCGGGCGTGCTCGCCCACGCCCCCCGGCGCCGGCCCCGTGTACCCCGCGACAGGCCCGGCACCGCCCGGCAGCGGACCCCCGCCGCCCGGCACGGGGCCGTGCCCGGTCTCCGGAGCGCCGCTCGCCCCGGCGCCCTCGCCGGGCGACTGCTGCTCGTCGTCCTGGAACGACTGCTCGTCCTGACGTCCGGGCTGGGACGACTCCCCGCCGTGCCCCTGCGCCTCCGCGCCTCCACGACGCGGAGCGCCCAGCATGCGGTCGTTCAGATGCGACGGGGCGCGCCCGTGCGCGGCGGGCCCCGCCTGCGGCCCCTGGGACGGCCCCTGCTCACGCTGCCCCTGCCCGAACGCCTCGCCGGAGCCGAAGCCCTCTCCAGCGCCGTACCCTTCGCCCGGACGAGGCCCCGGCCGGCCGCCGTGCCCCGGGTAGCCGCCGTGCTGCCCCCGCGGGTCGAACGGGAAGTGCTGTTCCCTCTGAAGCTCAGGCCCCATGCCGTACGGCACGTGCCGCGGCCCGTAATGGTCGCTGTCACGCTGGGGCCAGCTCCGGTCGTCATCCCCAGGCTGGGGATAACTCGCGGGGCCGCCCTGATGCCTGCCGCCGTACCCCTGCTCGGAGTAGCGGTCTCCGCCGTACGGACGCTCCCCGTAAGGCCCTTCCCCGTACGCCTCGCCCCCGTAGGAGCGCTCGCCGTACGACGGCCCCCTGTCGTGATGCTGCTGGCCCTGCGGTTCGGACTGGCCCCCTTGGGCGGCGGGCGGCTCCGGCTGGACGGTCACCGCGACCCGGATCTCCCTGCCCAGCTCGTGGGACAACGCCTGTGTGATCAGGCTGCGCAGCCGCGTCTCCAACGCGTCCTTGGCGAACTCGTTCGGCGCGGCCAGCAGCGCCGTCCCCTCCACCAGCGCCAGCGGACGGACCATCGGCAGCCACGCGCGGTAGCTTGCGGGCAGATCCCCCTCGGAGAGCGCAGTGAGGGTGCGGGCCCAGACCGATGCGAGATCTTGACCGTCCATGCGCAAGGTCCCTCCCCAATCTCCGTCAACCGGAGTACCCGACTGCCCGACAACCCCGCGGGCACCGGATGGCTCAGAGACCCCTGCGGCGCCGCGGGAGACCTACTCTCTCATGAGTTGTCCACAGAGTTGTCCACACGCTGTGCATGAGCATGGGGAATCCCCTGTGTAAAAGTCACAACGCCTGCGACCGGTCGGGCGGTGATCGGGGAGTGTTCGCGCCGCGCGAAACCGCGGGCTCCTTCTGGAGAGGGGGCGCCGGCACACAAGACCATGCCCTGGCCGGCTCGATCGGTGACACTAGCGCCCGCCTGGGGACGCTCGCAACACAAGTCGCAGATCAGCCCAGAAATCCACAGGACCTCTGAGGACAGCCGCCGAACCTCCCCTCACCCATCGGAACCATCCCCCGGAACCCCCTGCCCCGCCCAGGCCACACCGCTTCAAGAGGGCCCTTCCAGCAGCCCCCTGACCCCAGCCACGCACCGTCCCAACGGCTACGACGGACAACCGCAGACAGCCCGACGCCAAGACCGACCAAGCGCCAGCACGCGCCATGACCCACCCGTTGGGAGCGCCGTACCGAATCCCGACGGTTGCCTCGCTGAGGTTCGCGCAAGTCTGGTCCACCGATCCAAACGCAGGCTGTGGCGCTGCGACGGCGAACCTCTCTAGGCGTATACCTGAAGGCGCCCAAGGAGGCGGGTAGCAGGCTGCGCCGTGTATGGGGCGCCCTCGAGGCCAGGTGCGGCGGGTCACCTTGCCCCCCGGGGGGAGTGTGGCGCCGAAATCCCCGGAGGCGCGCGACGGTCGCGCTGGGGCTTTTGCAGCGCACGGCGCTGGGACGGCATGCGGGTGCCCGAACCAACGTCGCGGCCGAGCACTACCACCGAAGCCTCTCTGGGCCCATGCTGCCGAGCCGACGACTGAGGCGCCCGCCATTGAAAAGCAGTGCCGGGCAAGACCAGGTGTGGCGGAATACACCCCACGCTCCTTTGTGGACTGACCACGAATCCGTTCGCACGGCGGCCGCAGCGGCATCACGGCGGTCTGACACGCTCAAGGAGCCTGAGGGCGCCCAAGGAGGCGGGTGGCAGGCTGCGCCGTGTATGGGGCACCTTCGGGGCCAGGTGCGGCGGGTCGCCGTGCGCCAGTCCCCCCCCGTGGGGAGTGCGGCGCCGAAGCTCTCCGATGCGCCGATGGGCGCGCTGGGGCTTTTGCAGCGCACGGCGCTGGGACGGCATGCGGGTGCCCGAACCAACGTCGCGGCCGAGCACTACCACCGAAGCCTCTCTGGGCCCATGCTGCCGAGCCGACGACTGAGGCGCCCGCCATTGAAGAGCCGGGCAGGTCGCCGTCCGGCGCCGTGGTGCCGCCGAACAGCGCCTGCGTGGGCGTTCGGGGCAGTTCGGCGTCGACGCGGGCGCGCAGCGCGGGAGAGGCGGACGCGTCGCCGACCAGCACCTCGCCGAGCAGGGGCTGCGTTGTCGCTGATGACGATCCTCTTGGAGATCCTGGCGACCGGGGCGGTGTAGGCGACCGCAGAGCTGGCCGCCCCTTGGAAGGCCAGGTGTGGTGGACTCCGCCCGCGCTTGTCTTTGTGGAATGGCCGCAGCGGCATCACGGCGGTCTGACACGATCAAGGAGCCTGAGAAGGCTCCCGAGAGGCGGGTAGCGGGCTGAGGCGCGCTGTGGGACGCCATGGGGGTCAGGTGTCGCGGCGTCGCCTTGGTCGCCAGGTGGGGACGGGGCTCGGGTTCCACCGCGAGTCCGATGTGGGATGGCTGGTGCGCGGGAGGCTGCGGTTCGGCGCACGGGCGCCCGGCATCACGGCGACGTCGACAACTGCCGCCGCACCCTTCTAGGGAGCGGATGCTCAGAGACGTCAGGAGACGTCTTCTCGGGCCCAGGAGCGGCTGCTTCGTCCTGAGCGTGCCCCGGGGGCAGCGCGGCGCCGAACCATCACGGAGCTTTCCAACGGGCGCCCGCACCGAGGGCTTGGGCAGTGCGCGTCCGCTGATGCCATCGCAAGACGCGACGATGAGGCGGCCACATGGGTATCGCAGATGGGGACGTGTCGAAGGTCTCGGCGATAGAGGGGGGCACTGGCGGAGTCGGCGGTGGTGCTCGCCCCTGCGGTCGGTGCGAGTCAGAACGAGCGGCAGGTGCGCTTGGCGCCACCTAAGTAGCGGTCAAGCGCCGGCGCCAGGCATGTAGCGGGGGCGGCGTCCGATTGGGAGGTAAGCGCGGGGGAGACCACACAGGGCGACGTGGGCTGTGTGAGAGGCGGCGAGCCTAAGGGGCCGGTTCGGGGAGTCGGAACAACAAGAGGGCAGGCTGTCGGTACAGCAGGGGGGCGCCGCGCTCGCGCACCAGCGGCACCGGGCTGGCACGTAGGGGTCGTCGTCGGTGGAGAGCAGGGGCGCGTCCGGGAAGGAAAGGCCGGGAGCTGAGGCTGCGTCCCGGCGCCGGGCCGGGGCTGGACGCAGAGAAGGCCTTCAGAGCGTCGTTCCGTTTGACCAGAGGGGTTCGTAGCCCGTAACGTGCTGAGGTCGAGTCGCATCGACGGAGATGACGCGTGCCCGCCGTCGGCCCCCTCGGGAAGTACGGACGGGCCCCCGGCTGCGGGGGACCAGACGCGGCCCGCGATGCGAGCATTCGCGCTTGAAGAGCAGCCGACCGCAGCACTGGAGCCTGGAGTGAGCAAGCGTACTTACCAGCCGAACAACCGTCGCCGCCACAAGAAGCACGGCTTCCGGCTGCGCATGCGCACCCGTGCCGGGCGTGCGATCCTCGCCGCGCGGCGCCGCAAGGGGCGCGCCCGCATCGCGGTTTGATCGACCCCTTCCACGCTCATGCTGCCGTCCGGGAACCGGATGCGGCGGCGGGAGGATTTCACCCTGGCCGTCCGGCGCGGTCGCCGCGCCGGACGGCCGACTGTCGTCGTGCACCTGCTCCGCCGAGACGACGCCGCGCAGGCCGACCACGCACCGCTGGTGGGGTTCATCGTGGCGCGGACGGTCGGTAGCGCGGTCGTGCGCAATCGCGTGCGCAGGCGGCTGCGGCACCTCGTCCGAGCACACCTCGATCGACTTCCGCAAGGTAGCCTGCTCGTAGTGCGCGCGAACCCCCGCGCGGGAACGGCGCGCCACGGCGAACTGGCCGCGGATCTGGAGTCGGCGCTCGACCGGCTGCTGCGGCCCGCGTCCAAGGGGCGGAGATGATGAGCCAGCAAGGGGGAGCGGCCCCCTCGCACCACGCGGCCGGGCGAGTCGGCCTCGCGGCCCGGTCGCTCATGCTTCTCGTCCGCGCCTACCGACGCTTCCTCAGCCCCCTGCTCGGGCAACAATGCCGCTTCTATCCCACCTGCAGCGCGTATTCCCTTGAGGCGCTGCAGACGCACGGCGCCCTGCGCGGCACCTGGCTCACCGTCCGGCGGATCGGACGGTGCCATCCATTCCACCGCGGCGGATACGATCCGGTTCCGCCCCCCAAGGTGCCGAAAGCCGGCGAGGCCGCCACGGACCCCGGCGGCCCGGCGGCCGCCCCTGAGGCGCCCGCCACGACCGCCCCCGGCCGCGAGGAAAGCGGCCCCGCGCTAGCAGAGCCCAAGGAGCTGCCCGGTGCTTGATTGGCTGTACGAGATAGTCGCTCAGCTCATCGTCTGGATCCATAGCGGTCTGAGCCTTGTCTTCCCCAAGAACAGCGGGTGGGCCTGGGGCGGCGCCATCATCCTGCTGACCGTGCTCTTCCGGATCCTGCTCTTCCCCCTGTTCGTGAAGCAGATCCACGCGTCGCGGAAGATGCAGGAGCTGAACCCGAAGGTTCAGGCGCTGCGCAAGAAGTACAAGAACGACAAGCAGCGCCTCAACCAGGAGGTCATGAAGCTCTACCAGGAGCACGGCGCCAACCCGCTGTCGGGCTGCCTGCCGCTCCTGGTGCAGATGCCGGTCTTCATCGGGCTCTTCCAGGTGCTGCGGCGGATCTCGGACGCCCGCCCGGGGGAGGGCGTCTTCGCGGTCACCCCGGACCTGGTCAAGAGCGCGCAGGAGGCCAACATCTTCGGCGCGCACATCCCCGACACCTTCCTCAACGCCTGGCAGAACGACCCCAAGAGCTGGAGCGCGATCGTCGTCACCGGCCTCGCCGTGATCATCAGCTCCTGCACGACCTTCTTCACGGTCCGGGCCAGCATGAAGCGCGCCCAGATGCAGCAGGGCGCGGTGGACGAGGCCAACCCGATGATGCAGGCGCAGAAGATGATGGTCTTCCTGGCGCCCTTCTTCGGCCTGTTCGGGCTGGGCTTCCCGCTGGGCGTGTTGATGTACTGGGTGACGTCCAACAGCTGGACGCTCGCGCAGCAGCACTACATCTACAAGCGCTACCCGCAGCAGCCCTCCAACGGCGCCAACGGCTCTCGCACCGGCGCCCCGGCGGGCAAGGCCAAGACCGCGAAGGCCGCCGCCACCGCGGCCGCGGGGGCCGGACGGGGTAAGAACGCCAAGGGCCGTACGAAGAAGGACGCTGCCGCGCCCGCCGACACCGCCCCCAAGCCGAAGGTCGTTCGCAACCAGCCGACTCGTAAGCCGCGCAGCAAGCGCAGCGGCAGTCAAAAGCGCTAGGTTGTGATTGCGGTCCACGCCGAAGAAGGAGACCCCGTTGAGCCAGACCGACACCACTGAGGTCGACGTCCAGGCGCTCGAACAAGAGGGCGAGATCGCCGCCGACTACATCGAGGGCCTGCTGGACATCGGTGACTACGACGGCGACATCGACATGGACGTCGAGGGCGAGCGCGCGGTCGTCGCGGTGGTCGGCGCGTCCCTGGACGAACTGGTCGGCAAGCGCGGGGAGGTGTTGGAGGCCCTACAGGAGCTGACCCGTCTGGCGGTGCACCGGAAGACCGGCAACCGCAGCCGCCTCATGCTCGACATCGGCGGCTACCGTGAGCGGCGCCGCGCGGAGCTGACCAAGCTCGGGCAGGACGTGGCCGACGAGGTCAAGCAGAGCGGCACGCCCAAGCCGCTGGCCCCGATGACGCCCTTCGAGCGCAAGATCGTGCATGACGCGGTGGCCGCCGTCGGCCTGCGCAGCGAGTCGGAGGGCGAAGAGCCTGAACGGTACGTGGTCGTCTACCCCTCCTGATCGGCCTGCCGCTAACAGTCCGGCTTCACGACTCCGAGGCCCCGATTCCGCATGGCGGACATCGGGGCCTTTCCTTATCCGCCGTCCCGGATCATCCGACCGACACACTGACCGGTTCCGGACTCCAAGCATCGACCTTGCGCACCCGCCGTCCTCGCACGAGCGTCGACGGACGGGGAGGTGACTCGTCGTCGAACCCCGAAGGCCGCCGCCGCACCGCATGTCTGCGGGAGCACACCGCCGCGGCGCCCTTCGACATGCTGGTCGGCCCAACACGGGCGTACTGTCACCTCGGAAATGCCACACCTTCCTTGCTTCCAGCCCCCGCCATGCAGCCACACCGTGTGCCGTGACGGTCGCGCCGGCTCCTGCCGGTTGGACGGTCATGCCGTCACCTCTCCTTACCGTCGGCCGTACGTACCGGCCCACTTCGCGCGACACGTTGTCCGGCGCCGCCCGCACCAGCCCTACTGGACCACGAACTACGCAGCGGTCCCGAGACCGCCGACCCCCGACGCCCTCCGTGTGCGAGCCGGACGGACCGTCCGACTGCGGCTTGGCCGGCTTCTCGTCCTTCGGGTGGCCGACGAGTTCTTCACATAAGCGTCCTTCCGCGTGAAACCCCAGCCGGCTGCCGCGACATGCCCGCCAGAGCGGCCGCTCGCGCAGCCGCGCGCTGATCGACGAGCTCGTCAACAACTGCGCCTGGGCACGAGGTGCCGTCCCGTTCCGTGCAGGGGGATCAGCGACGGTCACGCGGCGTCTGATGTCGGCCAAGGTCGGACGGGACACTCGCGGGCCGGTTCTGAAGCGCGGGGTCTTGGGCGTAGCCGGGATCCTGAGCGACGCCCGGATCCTGGGCCGCGCGGGGATTCTGGGGCAGATGCGACTCCTGAGCAGCGTGCCCGTGCGGCGTCGACGGCTGCGGGACAGGACGTTCGATAATCCGTTCGACACGCTCGACATGCGGTTCAGGTGAACGTTCGATGACGCGTTCATCGTGAACAGTCGGATCCGCCTCGTCGGGGCGTTCCACATACAGCGGGTCGGTCCCGGCAGTCACCCGGCCGGCGCCTCGACGCGGCCGGATGTACCTGAGCGTGAAGAACAGGCTGATCAGTCCGACCAGGATCAAGATCCAGCCGACCATGCGGATGTCCACGCCGCTGAGATCGACGCGCAGCGCGAACGCCAAGATCGCCCCGGTCGCGATGAACACGAGGCTGACTCCGATTCCCATGCTCCGGTTCTCCTTCTTCGGTGATGGGCATTGCCTCGCCTTTACCCGCATGACGGCGAATATGCGGGTGACCTCGCGATCGGGGGCTGACCTGCGGCGGCCGCCTGGGTTGTCCACAGGCTCGTTTCATGGGTGCGACCTCGGGACCCATGTGGAACGATTCGTACGGTGGGGATAGCACGTGAGGTCTTCGGTGATTCGCTGCCCGTCGCGGAACGCTACGCGGAGTTCCTCGCCGACGCCGGGGTGGTACGCGGCCTGATCGGCCCCCGGGAGGTCGACCGGCTGTGGGAGCGCCATCTGATCAACTGCGCGGTGGTGGCGGAAGTGATTCCGCAGGGCGCGCGGGTCATAGACATCGGCTCGGGTGCCGGCCTGCCCGGCGTGGTCCTGGCGATCGTCCGGCCGGATCTGAAGATCACGCTGCTGGAGCCGCTGCTGCGCAGGACGACGTTCCTCAACGAGGTCGTGGACATGCTGAAGTTGAGCAACGTCGAGGTTCGCCGTGCCCGCGCCGAAGAGGTCGCCCGCGAGTTCGCCGTGGACATCGCCACCGCGCGCGCGGTCGCCCCGCTGGAACGCCTGGTCACCTGGGCGTTGCCCTTGCTGCGGCCGGGTGGTGAGCTGCTCGCGCTCAAGGGAGAGCGCGCGGCGGCCGAGCTGGAGGAGGCGCAGCCGGTTCTCAAGCGCTTCGGCGTGCGCAGGACCGAACTGCTTCAAGTCGGGCGCGGTAAGGTCGATCCGCCGACAACGCTTGTCCGTGTGGTCGCCGAACGCGTGCCCCGGCGCGCGAAAGGGTCGAGGAAGAGGTCTTCATGAGCACGGGACCAGGACTGGGTTGGCCGGACCGCGCCAAAGAATCCCCCGACAACCGAACGACCGGCCCGGGCTGGCCCGCTGAAAGCGAGGCACCCGAGGAGACGGCGCCGGGGAGCCCGGCGTCGGCGAGCGGGAAGCCAGGGGAGACCGCCCAAAAGGAGGAGGTCAAACCTCCGTCCGGGCATGCGATGTGGGCAAGTACGACGTCCGGGACGGCGGAGAGCGTCGGCTACGTGCCGACGGGTGGTGGCGCCATGCACCAGCCGCCGGGTCCGCGTCAGGGACCAGCTCAGGGGGAGTCAGAACTCGTGCGCGAGGCGCTCAAGGATGTCGAGGTTTCACGTGAAACATCGGTCACCGCACTGAAGCCGATGTCGGGCCGGCGGAACAAGGAGTGGCCTCGACCGCCCAAGTGCCGGGTCATCACGATCGCGAACCAGAAGGGCGGGGTCGGCAAGACGACCACGTCGGTCAATCTCGCCGCCTCGTTGGCGCTGCACGGGGCGCGGGTGCTCGTCGTCGACCTCGACCCTCAGGGCAATGCCTCCACGGCCCTGGGGGTGGAGCATCGCGCTGACGTCCCGTCGATCTATGACGTGCTGATCGAGGACAAGCCGCTGGCCGACATCGTGGTGCCCGCTCCGGACATCCCGGGGCTGTACTGCGCGCCCGCCAACCTCAATCTCGCCGGGGCCGAGATCGAGCTGGTCTCCAAGGTGGCGCGGGAGTCGCGGCTGCGTCGGGCGTTGGACGCTTACGACACGAGCCAGTTCGACTACGTCCTGATCGACTGCCCGCCCTCCCTGGGGCTGCTCACCGTCAACGCGCTCGTCGGCGGGGACGAGCTGCTGATCCCCATCCAGTGCGAGTACTACGCGTTGGAAGGGCTCGGACAGCTCATCCGCACCGTCGACCTGGTCAAGGCCCACCTCAATCCGGGCCTCAACGTGTCCACCATCCTGCTGACCATGTACGACGCCCGTACTCGGCTGGCCGCCCAGGTGGCCGAGGATGTACGCAACCACTTCGGTGACATCGTGCTCAACACTGTGATCCCGCGGAGCGTCCGAGTTTCCGAGGCGCCCAGTTACGGACAATCCGTCATCACCTACGACCCGGGCTCCAGCGGCGCCCTCGCCTACAGCGAGGCCGCCTCGGAGATGGCCCACCGAGGAGCCGCCAAGTGAGCCAGCAGCGTCGCGGCCTGGGCCGAGGACTGGGCGCCCTCATCCCGACCACACCCCCGGTGGGCGCCGATGACTCCGCGCGACCCAACGGAACCGCGCCCGGCACGGACATGCAGCCGGTGGTCGGGGCCCACTTCGCCGAGATCCCCCTCGACTCCATCCGGCCCAACCCCCGCCAGCCGCGCGAGCACTTCGACGAGGAGGCGCTCGACGAGCTGGCGACGTCGATCAACATCGTCGGCCTTCTGCAGCCGATCGTGGTCCGCAAGGTCGACTCGCCCGAGCACGACTATGAGCTGATCATGGGCGAGCGCCGCTGGCGGGCGTCCAAGAAGGCGGGCCTGGACACGATCCCGGCCATCGTCCGGGACACCAGCGACGTGGACATGCTCCGCGACGCGCTGATGGAGAACCTGCACCGCCAGCAGCTCAACCCGCTGGAGGAGGCGGCCGCCTACCAGCAGCTTCTGGAGGACTTCGGCGCGACCCACGAGCAGCTCGCCTCCCGTATCGGCCGGTCTCGGCCGCACATCACGAACACGCTCCGGCTGCTCAACCTGCCGCCGGGCGTCCAGCGCCGGGTCGCGGCGGGCGTGCTTTCCGCCGGGCACGCCCGGGCGCTGCTCCGCTTGGACAGCGCCGAGGCCCAGGAGCACCTCGCGCAGCGGATCGTGGCCGAGGGACTCTCGGTCCACGCCGTGGAAGAGATCATCGCGATGCGGGAGGCCGACGAGCCGCCCAAGCCCCGCCAGGGTCGCCGCAAGAAGACCGAGGACCCCGCCCTCAAGGAGATCGCCGACCGGCTGTCCGACCGGTACGAGACCAAGGTCCGCGTCGACATGGGCCGCACCAAGGGGAAGATCGTCGTCGAGTTCGCCTCCAGGGAGGACCTCGACCGCATCCTGAAGGCCATGGTCCCCGACGACGAATAGCCCCACCCCCGAACCCTCACCCGACGCCCCGGAGCAATCTCCGGGGCGTCGCCGTATCCGCCGACGCCGTCGCACCCAGTCCGTCGACCAATCCCGCCCCCGTAGTGCATCACCGCATCCCGGGCTCGCCGTACATGCCCGCAGAGGTCCGTGCTGCCTCCCGGTGGTCGAGCACACCGCCCCCAGCGAATGTGGTCGCTGGCGTGAGCACGGGCCCGCCCGTCGACGAAGCCCGTCCTCAGCACGAGCCACTCGCAGTAATCGGATCCAGGCCTGGTGAAGAGGGATATCAACGGGCCAGCTGTGCTGTTCGGACAGGTTGGTGACGCGGTCGGCCGGCGTCTGGCCCGCGATGCCGGTGTGGGGCCGGTGGCGGTTTGTACCAGTCCAGCCAGTCGCCGAAGACGGTCTGTCGTTCGGCATCGCAGGCGTAGGGCCGGTGGTAGGCCCACTCCTCCAGCAGCGTGCGGTGGAAGCGATTGACCTTGCCGTTGGTCTGGGATGCCAGGGCCGGGTCCAGCGCGGGCTGATGCCCAGCGTTGCGCAGGTGGTGCGCCAAGTGCTCTTGGTGCAGGCCTAGGCGTTGTCGGTCAGGACGCGTCGGATGGCAAGGCTGCGTGCGGCGAACCGCTGCGTGGCGCGGCTCAGGAAACGCGGACCAGGAACACAGGCGCAGGTGGCCGCGGTCTGGTCGGCCAGGATCTCGGTGTAGGCCAGGCGGGAGTGGTCGTCCAGCGCGGTGTGCAGGTAGAGGCAGCCGGCGCCGCTGTCGCGGTGCCGGTTGACGCGGCCCGCAGCGTGCCCCAGGGGCCCTGTGTCCGCCGGCGTCCGGGGTTGCGGTTGAGCCTTTTGACGTCGATGTGGACCAGGTCGCCGGGGCGGGAGCGTTCGTAGCGGCGGATGGGTTCGCCGATGGCCCGGTCGCACGCCGCCGGCAGCGGCAGTCCGTCGCGGGCCAGGATGCGGTGTGCGGTGGACGGCGCGACGGCGGTGCGGGCGGCCCCCCGGGTCGGCCAGGCCGATGCGGTGTGTGCGACGCAGGGCGAGCACCTGCGCATCGACACCCGGTGGTGTCCGGTGGGGGCTGTGATGCGGGCGGCTGGACGTACTCCCCGATGGGTCGCGTGCGGGAGATGAGTAGCCTGGCTCATCCTCACAACAGCGCAGAAATCGATGAGGTGCCCTTGGCGCCGGTCTGCTGGCCGGGCCCCGGCGCGCACGGCCCCCCATTGCTGTGGTGGTCAGATTCAGGTAGCAGGTCCTGATAAGACAGTCTGCGGCGTGCGCTGCAGCGCCGCGCGGCCCCGCCCTCACAGCGCCACCCTGCTCGTCATGCCAGCCAGCAAGTCCGTCTCCGTCTGTGTCGCTGGCACTGCCTCCCACGACCCGGTTGCCCCCGTGGGACGAGTTCGTCCGGGAGCCGGGCGGTGGGGAGAGGCGGCACCGCCCTCGATGGCGTGTCCACGCGGGTGGTGATCGAGCAGCCCGATCGCCATGCGCAGCCGCTGCAGCGCCCACGCGCCAGGTGTTCTGTCCTGACAGGCTGGTGCCGCGGCCAGTGGGTAGGGAGGCCGCCAAGTGCGGTGTGGCCGCGCTGTCTCATGTGCGGCCAAGCGCAGGCGCAGGCGTGGCGTTCCGTCTCGCAGATGTAGGGGCGGGACAAAGCCCAGGCGGGTGGCGATCGGCTGGTCCGAGGGCGGACTCTGATGCGCACGATGTGGCGTTCGAGGTGGCGGGCGTGCCCCCGGTGCTGCTGTACGGACGGCTCGGACACCCCCTCAAATCGTGCAGCTACGGGCGCGAGGAGGGACATTCACCGCGGAAGCGGGTGGCATGCTCACCGTCTCGGAGCGATGTTTCACGTGAAACCTCCGCTGCTCGCGGCGACGCTCCCTTCTACCTCCACACAGCCGCCCTTCGGCATGCCTTGCGAACTGCGCCTGGTAGAGCTTCTCACCGCTACTGGCGCGCTGCCGACGACAGGTAGTCCTGCTGTCGCGGGTTGGACATTCGTCGTGGCCGATCACTGGTCATAGAGGAACCGGCGGCGCCCCAGACGCTCATGGGAGGAGGTGGGCGCTCCACCTCCAGAGCGAATAGGCCCGACGCGCTCCTGATCGCATCCCAAGCCGCCACTTGGGCCTACATTTCTGCGACCGTGTGCGAGACCATGTGCGCCTCGGTCGCTCTACCGCTGGGCCGCGCGCCAGCCGATAGGCAGCGCTGATGATTCACTTCGCCGGTACATGGCGCGTCGATGGGCAGCCTTCTCTCGCCGTGGGCGGCCGGATGACACGAATTGGGGCAAGGGCAAGCCCATACCGTTTGCTCAGCCTGCCGTCACATCACTCCGAGCTAGCGAAGCCGGCCGCCGATGAAGGTGGAGATCGCCGACCAGCTGGCGTTGGGGAGATCGACGAGGACGCGGCGGCCGCCTGCGAGGAAGGCACTGCTCGCCTGGCAGCGCCCGCACGGCCGGCGGCCCCCAGCCATCGGTCCACCCGCGGGCGTCCCCGCAAGGGGCCTGCGGCTGCCAACCGGTTGATCCCTCGGCCGGACCGACGACGCAAGGCACCTCAGCATCACGATGGGGGAGTGGCCGCGCTACTGCGGCTGCATGAGGTGTCGGTTTCTCGTGGCTCTGCGGCAGTGGCGCCGATGCTCTGGCGCGCTCTGCTGGCAATTGCCTAGGGAGCCGACCTCTCTTCAGCGCGCGGTGGACAACAGGTGGACTCCCGGGATTGTGCCGGAGCGAACCACATCAGCCGGGCGGGCTCCGCGGGGCCATGAGCGAAGACAGCCGACCGTTGCGATGACGGTGCTGACGGCTTAACGGCTACGTGATCTGTTGACGGCAGAGGCACATGGTGGCGTCTGCCAGACACGCGCCTTGCGAGGCCACGTACGTCGTTGGGCTTCCATCTCCGGCGGCACCGACCTGTACTTGACGCTTTGCAGCCGGCTGGGGGCGCTTTCGCTGTGCTTCACATGACCCGAGCGACGGCGGCTCGGCTGGGCGCAACTGGCGGAGCTCTCGCCCTCCACACCACCGGTCGAATCACCCGGTCTTGAGTACGAGCTCCGACTGAGCGACTCATGAGTCCACGATCAGCCGTGCGCTGAGGCTGCCAAGGTTTCACGTGAAACCTCCGCCCGCGACCCCGGACAGTTGTGCACCAGCCATTCCGGCGACGCCTAATGCGCGTTCTTCTCTCAGCACTGGCGAAGCCGCTGTTTCATTGATGGAGGTGCGAGCGTTGGTCGGGGGCGCGGCGCCATAGTGGCAGGGCCTGTGTTCCACCGCAGCGCTTGGTGAGCACCGCGATGGCGAGCGGCCCGCCAGCTCGCCGTGTCTCGCCGAGGCGAGTCCGCCCGGCAGCCGCGGCCTCCGCTCGATGAGGCGGTGACGTGGGAGCGGGTGCTCGGGCCGCAGCGGGTAGGCGAACGGGGGCAGTGGCGGGAGTGGACAGGGCCGTCGGTTGGCAGCAGAAGCAGGACCGAAGATGCCGTGCCCGCCGGCGGCCGTCGGTCAGTGGGGGATTGACGCGCCCCAGCCCCGACTCGGTCCGGGAGAAGATGAGCGGCCTGCGGTGGGGGAGACGGCTCATAGCGGCCTGAGCCGGTTCGGAGCCGCAGGGCATCTTTTAGGAGGTCGACTCCAGTGGATCACCAGCCGCGGCAACTACGGACCCCCTGCGACGCCGGCCGACTGGATGTCGGCATGCGCGCATGCGACGCAGCTGCTGGCGTCCACGTTGCGCGACAGGTCGCTCATGCGCTTTGGAGGAATGTCAGTCGTGCTCGCAGTCGCCGTCACGTTTCCGGCTCAGGTGCTCATGGAAGCGCTGGGGCATCAGCATGGAGGGCAGCGAACGCACACCCCTGGGAAACGGTGGAGCGTCGCACGGCGATCATGATTCGTTGCGCGCGCCAGCTTTGAGAGACGCGCCTTAGGGGGTCGCGTCAACCGCACCTACGGCGCGAATTGCGATGTCCCAGCGACCACAACGCCAGAGCCGATCATCGACACTCCCTCCAGCTCCGCGGCCGCCCCGCCGCCGGTGCCGGGCCTGGTCGGCCGGGACCGGGATCGTGGCGGCGAGATGCCGCGCTGGCGCAGGTGGGCACGGATCACCCGGGAGGAAGAGGCCGCATCGGCCCGCACCCGTATCGGGCCGGGTCCGGGAACGCCCCGGTCTGAGGCGGGCGACCCTGATGCCGACCATCACTGCCTTGAATCGCAGGGCATCCCCTCGTTGGCCGGCGGTCACCACCACCCGACAACGGCATCTGCCCCCTGCTCGTAGGGGGCAGATGCGCCGTGGTCGACAACCCACCGCGGTAGCGGCCCAGCGCGTGGTCGACCGGCTCGGCGAGCATGCAGCCGGCCGGCTCGCGCTGCCGCGCACCGTGCCGCTTGGCCCCGGTGGCGTTCCGGTTGGGCAGTGCATGATGTGGAGTCGACGCTTACCTGCTGGCCTGATCATCCCGGCCGCGTCGGCCCGGGCCCTGCGAGGCGACCGGGATGCGCCCGGACGCCTTCACGCTGCCGGCGGCCGAACAGCCCGTAGACCGCCTGCCAGGATTCGTAGCAGGCGGGCACGTCACGCCACAGCGCCGGTGCGCGCCCGTCGCCGGATCCTGTCGATGAGCTGTCGTTTGGTCCACGTGGATGGTCGGCCCGGCCGCCGGGCGACGGCAGCAGCGGCTCCAGGACCGCTTAGTGCGCGTCGGTCGGGTCGAACCGCCTGGTCGCGGCTGGAGTGGCCATGAGGTCTCCGGTTCAGGGTGGTTCTTGTGGACAAGCCCGTCTACCGGAGACCTCGTTGCGTTCGACTCACAACACGCCGACGCTCACCGCACTTCGAAACACACTCTGGCTCGAAACACGGCAGCGGCCAGCCGCGCCGTGGCGGCGACCAGTGGCAGTCAAGTGCCCGTGCCGGCCAGGTCCCTCACCGAGGGGTGGGTGTTCGGCAGGCGCGATGTTTCACGTGAAACGTTGGATCAGAAGGTCGCGGCAGATGTGGGAGAGCTCCAAACCGGCAGCGGCGATGGCGCGGGGCAGAAGGCTCGTCTCGGTCATGCCGGGGGCGACGTTGACCTCGAGGAAGTGGACCTCGCCGGAAGGGGTGACGATCAGGTCGGTACGGGAGAGGTCGCGCAGCCCTAGGGCGCGGTGGGCGGTGAGCGCGGCGGCGGTGACCCGTTCGGCGGCCTCTGGGGACAGGCGGGCCGGGATCACGAACTCGGTATCGCCGGCGTCGTAGCGTGCGGTGTAGTCGTATCGCCCTCCGGCGGCGACGATTTCTACCGCGGGCAGCGGATACGGTTCGCCGCCGCGCTCGATCACGCTGACCGCTACCTCCGTGCCCTCCACATAGCGTTCGATGAGAGCCGTGTCCCCGTAGGCGAAGCAGCCCACCATGGCGGCCGGGAGCTGCTCGGCGTCGCGGACGACGGAGGCGCCGAGGGCCGATCCTCCGCGGGTGGGCTTCACCATGAGAGGAAGCCCGAGGTGTTCGACGATCCGGTCGAGGACCGAGGCGGCGCCCAGATCGTGGAAGATCTCCTTCGGCAGGGCGACGGATTCCGGGGTGGACAGGCCCGCCCGGGCGACGACCGCCTTGGCGGTGGGCTTGTCCCAAGCGACCCGGCAGGCGTCAGGGCGGGCGCCCACATATGGGACGCCCACCAGCTCCAACACGTCTCGGATCGAGCCGTCCTCTCCGGACGCCCCGTGCAGGACGGGGAACACCACGTCCGGGGGATCGGTGGCCAGCGCGTCCAGCAGTGTCGCGTCGGTGTCTCGCAGTTCGACAGGGATGTCGAGGGCGCGCAGCGCGTCCGCGACCCGCCGACCGGAGCGCAGGGACACCTCGCGCTCGTACGACAGGCCACCGGCGAGGACGACGACGTGTCCGAGTTCCACACCACTGCCTTTCACGTTGAACGGAAAACGCCGGCCCCAGCGTGCGGAGCCGGCGTTCCCGACGAGTTCCGTCAGACGAGACCGGGACCCGGGGTGTCGACCCCGCCGGGCGCCCTGTCGTCACGCCTCACTCCTCCGAAAGTGTCCCGCAGGCGGATCTCCTCCTCCACCACTCCGGCGAGCCTCCGGACGCCCTCGCGGATCCGGTGGGGCTCGGGGTAGCAGTACGACAGCCTCATGTGGCGTCGGCCGTCTCCGTTCGAGTAGAAGCCCGTGCCCGGGACGTACGCGACGCGTTCCGCGATGGCGCGCGGGGCCATCGCCTTGGTGTCCAGACCCTCCGGCACGGTGAGCCAGACGAAGAAGCCGCCCGATGGACGCGTCCAGGTGCAGCCCTTCGGCATCAGGGTCTCCAGGGCGTCGAGCATGGCGTCGCGGCGCTCCCGGTACATGACCCGGAAGTCCTTGATCTGCTCGCGCCACGGCTGGGTCGCCAGGTACTCCCGCACGGCGAGCTGCGAGAGGTTGGCGTGGCAGAGCACGGCGGATTCGGCGGCCAGCACCAGCTTGGCCCGCACCGAGTGAGGAGCCAGCGCCCACCCCACCCGCAGTCCAGACGCGATCGTCTTGGAGAACGAACCGAGGTAGATGACCCGTTCGCTGTCGTAGGCGCGCAGCGCCCTCATCGGCTCGCCGTCGAAGCCCAGCAGGCCATAAGGGTTGTCTTCCAGGACGAGCACGTCGTACTCGGCGCAGATCTCCAGAATCTGCGCGCGTCGCGGAGCGGTGAGCGTGACCCCGGCGGGGTTCTGGAAGGTGGGCACCGTGTAGAGGAACTTGACCCGGCGGCCGTCCCGGCGCAGGCGTTCCAGGGTCTCCCGCAGCGCGGCCGGGATCAGTCCGCCGTCGTCGAGCGGAACATGGACGACCTCGGCCTGATACGCGGCGAACGTGCCCAGCGCCCCCACGTAGGAGGGCGCCTCGGCCAGCACCACGTCACCCGGGTCCACGAAGATCTTCGTGACGAGGTCGAGGGCCTGCTGGGCGCCGACCGTGACCACCACGTCGTCGGGGTTGGCGCGAATGCCCTCGAGCTCCATGACCTCGCAGATCTGCTCGCGAAGGACGGGATCGCCCTGCGCCGAGGCGTACTGGAGCACCTGCGCACCATTGCGGGCGACCAGTTCGCCGATCATCTCGCCGATCCGGTCCAGCGGCAGCGCCGAGACGTAGGGCATGCCGCCGGCGAGGGAGACGACCTCGGGACGGTCGGCCACCGCGAACAGAGCCCGGATCTCCGAAGGCACCATGCCGGCGGCACGGGCGGCGTAGCGACCGATGTAGGCGTCTGTTCGCGAGTGCAGTTCCACGAGGCACCTCCAAGGGTGATCGGATAACCCTGAAACCTACGGCATGGCCTTGGAACGACGTGGCGGAACCCCTGAGCGGCGATGCTCAGATCCGTGTCCCGGCCGGACATTGCCGTCCGGGAGGCTCTCTCCCCCCGCCGGCCGAAGCCGGAAGCCGCGGTCGCGGGGCCGACGGCCCCTCCCGCGGCGGCGGGACGCATGAACCCGAGGCATCGATAAAGCGAACGGTCTACCCACCAGGAGCCGGATCACAGCACCCTCGACGAATGACCGCGGCATTTTTGCCCAACGTTGCCTCGCTTCCCACGCACCGACGGTCGTCCGCGCCGGGAAGAAGCCCGCTGTTCGATACGATGCCTCAGGGTCCCGGTTCGTTGCCGGGAATTCCACGAAGTGGCGCTGCGCATAGCAAGCCCCGCAGCGAACACGCTCGTTCACCGGTTCCGGAAGCGCGCCACAGAAGCGGACCGGCCGAGCGAGCCTCAGGGGGTGCCGATTCGGTGTCGCGTCGTCTCGTCAACATCACGTTGGACAACCTCGACGACCTCCCGCGTCGCTGCCGCCGCTGTGTCTTCTGGGAACTCGACCCGGTGAGCCGGGACCGCGCCGTGGAAACGGGCGATCCGGCCCTGGAGAAGGAGGCGTGGATTTCGTCCACGCTGCTCGAGTGGGGCAGCTGCGGAAAAATCGTTTATGTCGACGACGTTCCGGCGGGTTTCGTGATGTACGCGCCGCCGCTGTACGTCCCACGTTCCGTGGCGTTCCCCACCAGTCCCGTCAGCGCCGACGCCGTGCTGTTGATGACCGCGCACATCCTGCCGGAGTTCGCCGGGGGCGGCCTGGGCCGGATGCTCGTGCAGGGCGTCGCCAAGGACCTCACGCGGCGTTCGGTCAAGGCCATCGAGGCGTTCGGCGACCTCAAGGGGGAGGACGGCGCGTGCATGGTGCCCGCCGACTACCTTCTCGCGGTCGGCTTCAAGACCATCCGGCCGCACCATCGCTTCCCGAGACTGCGCCTGGAGCTGAAGTCGGCTCTGTCGTGGCGTGAGGACGTCGAGGTGGCCCTGGAAAGACTCCTGGGGTCCATGACCCCGGAAGGCGCCCTCCGGCCCGTCTGAGCGCCTCTGAGCGCCGCAGTACTAGGCATTCGAAGGACCTCGCCGGCCTGATCAAGAGCGAGGCCGTCGGCTTTCCGAAAAGATCTACCGAAGTTGCCTGCGCGTGGTGCGCCTCAAAGGCCGACTTCAGATGTTTCACATGAAACGTTGGTCGGGTCAGGGCGCCGCCGCAGGCCCGCGCCGGTGTCTTCATGGGTGCGCGAGCGCGCGGCTTCCCTCTCGAGGGATGGTCGGGAGGTCAGAGTGCAGGAGGCCGGCCGGTGCC
Organism: Actinomadura rubrobrunea NBRC 15275; assembly: GCF_001552235.1. Lineage (NCBI taxonomy): Bacteria > Bacillati > Actinomycetota > Actinomycetes > Streptosporangiales > Thermomonosporaceae > Actinomadura > Actinomadura viridilutea. The sequence goes on from NZ_BCQU01000020.1 coordinate 80,578, forward strand.
TTCACCACCTGAGGCGCCCTCATGCTTTCGAGACGGTCGCGACAGTGAAACAGGCCATGCCCGTTCACAGCCTCCAGGAGGCGCTGTAAAGGGGGCGCATGGCGGTGTGATCGTGACGCCCGGTGCGGCGGTTCCGTCATCACCGCCGGCCAGGCCGCGCCCGACCGCGCCCGCGCTGCCCGCGAGCGGCTGCGGGCCATGGTCGAGGACGTCCTCTCCGGACACGGCTCGTTGTTCGCTGACGCCGTGCGCCATGAGGCGTGCCTGACCATCGCCGAGCGCCTTTACAGGAGGCCTCGGGACGAGCCTGTGTTGTTCACGGCCGGCGGCTGCGCCCCACGTCGGCGAACCGATGCTGTGCTGCCTGCCCACCCAGCCACAATCGTCCGCTCGGACTCGGGGACGCGGCACCGGGCACGCTTGCGCTGGATCTCCTCGGCCAGGGCGGGCTCGTCCGCGTCGTGCATGTTTCCAGCCCTTCCGGGCCCGAGCCGGCCGAGCCTCCCCGCATGCGTGCGTCCTGCGGTTGCACGTCCCGGACGGCGTGCCGCCTGCTTCTGCGTCGGCTGTGGGTGGTACGGCGTTCGAGGATAAGGCAGATGGCCCCGTCCCGGAGACCGGGGACGGGGCCATCTATGGTGCGCTCGCCGCGGGAGGCGAGGGTCAGATGAAGTCGGCGAGTTCGCGCAGCAGCGCGGCCTTCGGCTTGGCGCCGATGATCTGGTGGGCGGGCTGGCCGTCCTTGAAGACGAACATGGCCGGAATGCTGGCGATGCCGTACTGCCGCGGCACGTTGGGGTTCTCGTCGATGTTCATCTTGACGATGTCCAGCTTGTCGCCGTGCTCAGCGGCGATCTCCTCCAGGACGGGAGCCACCATCCGGCACGGCGCGCACCACTCCGCCCAGAAGTCGACCAGCACGGGCTTGTCACTCTTGAGGACCTCGGCGTCGAAATCCGCGTCGGTCACGGCTTTCATGGCTTCTCCTTCGTGTTCCTCGGGCCGGGCGGGGTGCCCTCGCACGCTCAGCGCTGGCGGGTGAGCTCGGCGGAATCCTGCGGCACGGTCTCGGCCTGGCCGTGTTCCTGCAGCCAGCGTTCGGCGTCGATGGCCGCGGCGCAGCCGCTGCCCGCGGCGGTGACGGCCTGGCGGTAGATGTGGTCCACCACGTCACCGGCGGCGAACACTCCCGGGATCTTGGTCCGCGTGGTCGGAGCCTGCACGATCAGGTATCCGTTGGCGTCGGTGTCCAGCTGCCCGGCGAACAGCTCGCTGCGCGGGTCGTGGCCGATCGCGATGAACAGGCCCGTCACGTCGAGCACGCTCTCGTCCCCGGTCTGGGTGTTGCGCACCCGTACGCCCGACAGCCGGTCCTCGCCGAGCAGCTCGACCACCTGGCTGTTCCACAGGAACCGGATCTTGTCGTTGGCGAAGGCCCGATCCTGCATGATCTTGCTGGCGCGCAGCTGGTCCCGCCGGTGGATCACGGTCACCGACGTGGCGAACCGGGTCAGGAAGATCGCCTCTTCCATGGCGGTGTCCCCGCCGCCGACCACGGCGATGTCCTGATCCCGGAAGAAGAAGCCGTCGCAGGTGGCGCACCACGACACCCCCCGCCCCGACAGCCGGTCCTCGCCTTCCAGGCCCAGCTTGCGGTACCCCGACCCGGTCGCGATGATCACCGCACGGGCGCGGTAGACCTCGTCCCCCACCTTGACGATCTTGGGGTCGGCGGTCAGGTCGACCTCGGTGACGTCGTCGGCGATCAGTTCGGCGCCGAACCGCTCGGCCTGCTTGCGCAGGTTGTCCATCAGGTCCGGACCCATGATCCCGTCGGGGAAGCCCGGGAAGTTCTCCACCTCGGTGGTGTTCATCAACGCACCACCCGCCGACACCGAACCCTCGAACACCAGCGGCTTCAGATCACCGCGCGCGGCGTAGATCGCGGCCGTGTAGCCCGCCGGGCCCGACCCGATGATGATGACGTTACGCACGTCGCTCACTGTTCTGCGCCTCTCCTCTGCTCGCCTCGGCTGCAGGACGATGCCGTGACCATCACGGTGTCGGTGATACGCGCCTTCCCTGACATCTTGCCCTTTGTACGGACTCGTACCTCTTGGGTGCTCGACGCCTCCGGAGCGCGTGCCTTCGGCCTGCCAATCGCGTCAACCGATCCTAGGGCCCTGTGATTCCCTGGGCCGGGCACCCGGGCCGACCCCGTCGATTCTGATCATCTAGGCACCGCTGAGGGCGGGAAAGCCGCCACGATCCGGGTCCAGGCCGAAAGGCCCGACACCAGCAGCGGCCGGGGCAGCCGCGGCGGCCGTCCACCCGGCTTCGATCCGGCCGACTACCGGGGCCGTCACACTGTGAGTGCGGTACCAACCGTCTCAAGCGGCATCGGCCCGTGGTCACCCGCTACGGCTGTGAAGATGTGCGGGTGCCGCCTCGGGTGGTGGTCTGACCCGCGTTGCGACTGGACATAGGGCCTTGAGTTTGATCTGTCGACCATCATCTGGGGCGGTGCTTGCTGCCGCCGGACTGGGCCGGCGTGTCCCGATGGGGGCCTTGCATCAAGCTCGCCGTCCGCTACCAGGCCGTCCTTGAGATCACCGCCATCAACGAATAGCTCCACCTACTTCGAAACACGCCTAGTTGTGGTCCTCGGTGCTGTGTTCGGCTGAGCGGGGGCGCGGACGATTGCGTCTTGCCGTCGGGGCGGGCGGGGCGGTGGGGGAGCGTTGTGGGGGCTGGGTGACCTTAGGCTGTGGGGCCATGGCGAGGATTCTGCTCTTGCACTCGATGTACGGGCTGCGGCCCGCGGTCCACCAGGCGGCGGATCGGCTGCGTGCGGCGGGGCACGAGGTGCACGTGCCCGACCTGTACGACGGTCGGGTCGTGGACACCCCGGAGGCGGGCATCGAGATCAAAGAGGAGATCGGCCGGGACGAGCTCCTCAAGCGCGCGGTGTCGGCCGCGGCGCCGCTGTCGCAGGACGGCCTGGTCTACGCGGGATTCTCGCTCGGTGCCGCCCTGGCCCAGAACCTCGCCCTCGCCGACGACAAGGCGCGCGGGCTGCTGCTCATGCACGGCACCTCGGACATGGCGGACGACGCGTCCACCGACATCCCCGTGCAGCTGCACGTGGCCGACCCCGACACCTACGAGCCGGTCGACTGGCTGAACGCCTGGTACCTGCGCATGCGGCGCGCCGGGGCCGACGTCGAGGTCTACCGCTACCCGGGGGCGGGTCACCTGTTCACCGACCCTGACCTGCCCGACTACGACCCCGAGGCGGCTGAACAAGCGTGGGCCGTGGCTTTGACCTTCCTCGCCGAACTCTGAGCTGAGCGGAGGCCGCATTTCGGCACGTCGGGCGCCGACCAGGGCCGCCGCGGCAGCGCGGGCC
>NZ_BCQU01000021.1:0-82979 GCF_001552235.1 Actinomadura rubrobrunea NBRC 15275
GCGCCCGGCCCGGCGCCGTCCGAGCCGTCGGCGGACGCGCCGTACGTGACGCCGCTGGTGCGCAAGCTGGCCGCCGAGCACGGCGTCGACCTGTCCACCGTCAAGGGCACCGGCGTGGGCGGGCGGATCCGCAAGCAGGACGTCCTGGAGGCGGCGCGGGCCGCCCAGGAGGCCGCCCGGCGGCAGGCCGCCGCACAGGCCGCGCCGACCGCGGCGCCGTCGGCTCCCGCGCAGTCTCCCGCGCCCGCCGCGGCGCCCCCGGAGGCCGCCGCGCTGCGCGGCAAGACCGAGAAGATGAGCCGCATCCGGCAGACGATCGCCCGCCGCATGGTGGAGTCGCTGCAGGTCTCCGCGCAGCTCACCACCGTGGTCGAGGCGGACGTCACCAAGATCGCCCGGCTGCGGGAGCGGGCCAAGGACGACTTCCAGGCCCGCGAGGGCGTCAAGCTGTCGTTCCTGCCGTTCTTCGCGCTGGCGGCGATCGAGGCGCTGAAGGCCCACCCCAAGCTCAACGCCGTCATCAACAGCGAGACCAACGAGGTCACCTACCACGACGTGGAGAACCTCGGCATCGCCGTGGACGTGCCCGAGCGCGGCCTGATGGTCCCGGTCATCCACAACGCCGGGCAGCTCAACCTGGCGGGCCTGGCCCAGCGCATCGCCGACCTGGCCGAGCGGACCCGCACCAACAAGGTCAGCCCGGACGAGCTGGCGGGCGGCACGTTCACGCTGACCAACACCGGCAGCCGCGGCGCGCTGTTCGACACCCCGATCCTCAACCAGCCGCAGGTCGGCATGCTCGGCACCGGCGCGGTCGTCAAGCGCCCGGCCGTCATCGACGACCCGGAGCTGGGCGAGGTCATCGCGGTGCGGTCCATGGTCTACCTGGCCCTGACCTACGACCACCGCCTGGTGGACGGCGCCGACGCCGCCCGGTTCCTCGGCACCGTCAAGCAGCGTCTGGAAGAGGGCAACTTCGAGGCCGACCTCGGCCTCTGAGGCCCGCCCGCAGGCCGGGCGCCGCCCGCAGGAACCCCGCCGCTCCCCAGGAGGCGGCGGGGTTCCGCGCATTCCGGCGCGGCCGCGGGGCGGACCGCGCCGGACGCCGTCCGACGCGGTCCGAAAAATGCGAATACCAAGAATCGCCAAAGTCGGTCGCGATCTCCGGAGGCGGCCGTAGCGTGACGGGTGAACGCGAGCACGGCCGCAACCCCCACGCGACGGAGGCGAGACAGTGAGCACCGACGGCCAGCCCCACATCGTCGCGATCGGCGGCGGAAGCTTCGTCCCGGACGCCCGATACGGGTACGAACCCAGCCCGCTGCTGCGCTACGCCCTCGACCTGACCGGGCAGGACCGCCCCCGGATCTGCTTCCTGACCACGGCGCTCGGCGACGGCGCCGAGCACGTCGCCCGCGGCTACGCCGCCTTCTCGCAGCTGGACGCCGAGGTCAGCCATCTGGTCCTGTTCCCCATGCCGAACATGGCCGACATGCGCTCGCACCTGCTGTCGCAGGACCTGGTGTACGTGTTCGGCGGCAGCACCGCCAACCTGCTGGCGCTGTGGCGGCTGCACGGCCTGGACGAGGTCATGCGGGAGGCGTGGACGGAGGGCGTGGTGCTGTGCGGGCAGAGCGCGGGCGCGCTGTGCTGGCACGCGGGCGGCGCCACCGACTCGTTCGGCCCGACCCTGCGGGCGCTGACCGACGGGCTGGCGCTGCTGCCGTACGCGTGCGGCGTCCACTACGACAGCGACCCGCAGCGCCGCCCCCTGCTGCAGCAGCTGGTCGCGGAGGGGACGCTGCCCGAGGCGTACGCCGCCGACGAGAAGACGGCCCTGCACTACGTGGGCACGGAGTTCGTCCAGGCGGTGTCCTACGGCAAGGGCGCCGGCGCCTACCACATCACCCCGGACGGCCCCGGCTCGGCCAAGGAGCGCCGCATCGAGCCCAGGCTGCTCGCCTCCTCATGAGCACCCCGGGCATAAGCTGGGCGACGTGAGCGATCTGAAGGTAGACGTACGCGAGCCGGAGACCACCACGAGTGCCCCGGCCACGCGCGAACTGGTCGTCGTGCACGCCGGCTTCGGGGACGCGGCCGTTCCCTACATGGCGGGCTGGGACCTGCAGCGCCGCACCCACGAGCTGCGGGCCGACGACCGCATCCCCGACACCGTCCTGCTGCTGGAGCACGAACCGGTCTACACGGCGGGCAAGCGGACCGAGCCGATGGACCGGCCGCTCGGCGACCCCGGCGCCCCGGTCGTGGACGTCGACCGCGGCGGGAAGATCACCTGGCACGGTCCCGGGCAGCTCACCGGCTACCCGATCGTCCGGCTGCCCGACCCGGTGGACGTGGTCGGCTACGTGCGGCTGCTGGAGAAGATGATGATGGCGGTCTGCGCCGAGCTCGGCCTGGAGACCGTCACCAGGGAGGGCCGCAGCGGGCTGTGGGTGCCCGGCACCCCCGACCGCAAGATCGGCTCCATCGGCATCCGGGTGGCGCGCGGCGTCACCATGCACGGCTTCATGATCAACTGCGACTGCGACATGTCGTGGTTCGACCGCATCGTCCCCTGCGGCATCCGCGACGTCGGGTCCACCTCGCTGACTCAGGAGCTCGGCCGCCGGGTGACCGTCGCCGAGATCACGCCGCTGGTGGAACGGCACCTGGCCGACGTCCTCGGCGCCACCGGCGTCCTGCACCGCACGGCCGCCCAGCTGGTCGGCGCCTGACCGCCGCGGCGGTCCGGCGCGCGACCGGCCGGGCGGTCAGCCGGCCGCGGTCAGCACCTTGAAGACGGCCTGGCGGTCGGCCGCGGCCTCGGTGAAGAACGCGGTGACCCGCGCGTAGGCGGGCGCGAGCACCCGGTCGCGGTCCATGTCGGCGGCGTCCTGCACCTCGGCGGCGGCCATCGCGGCCGGGTCGAACCGCTCCGCGATCGTCTCGAACGGGGTCTCGGCCAGATGCTCGGCGGCGGCCGCGACCCGCTCGGGCTCGAGGTAGATCACGTCCATGCCCAGCTCGTCCGCGCCGTCCTCGGTGAGCAGGCGTCCGCCGCACACCACGTCGGCGGCGGGCCCGCGGCCCTCCCAGGCGTCGCCGGTGAGCAGGTAGTGCAGCGCCTGCCAGGCGGCGCCGAGGTCGACGATCTGCTCGGCGGGGTGGCGGCGGCGCCAGTCGGCGATCCCGAACACAAGCCGGGCGATCCGGAAGGGGTCGGGCTCGCCTTCCAGCGTCGGCGGCAGGCGCAGACACGTCATGGCCAGTCCCACGGTGGTTCCTCCGTACGGGGTCGAGACGGCAACAGGGAGTCACCTTAGAGAGATCGACGGATACGGAGGGCGAAAACGCGCGAATCGGCCTGTCTGGTTCGTCCCGTCCGCGCCGTGCCGACGGCGTGTCCGCGGTGTGCCGACGGCGTGTCCGCGGTGTGCCGGCGGCGTGCGGCGGGACGCAGGTCACGGGAGGGCGCTGTGCCGGTCGCGCAGGTCGGGACGTACCCTGGGGGGCGTGACGACGGTGACACCTGAGGGGCGCAAGCTCCTGCGCATTGAGGTCCGCAACAGCCAGACGCCGATCGAGCGCAAGCCCGACTGGATCAAGACGCGGTTGAAGACCGGCCCGCAGTACCGCGAGCTGGCCGCCCTCGTCAAGTCCGAGGGCCTGCACACGGTGTGCCAGGAGGCGGGCTGTCCCAACATCTACGAATGCTGGGAGGACCGGGAGGCCACCTTCCTGATCGGCGGCGACCAGTGCACCCGGCGCTGCGACTTCTGCCAGATCGACACCGGCAAGCCCGCCGAGTTCGACCGCGACGAGCCGCGCCGCGTCGCCGAGTCGGTGGCGCGGATGGGGCTGCGGTACGCCACCGTCACCGGCGTCGCCCGCGACGACCTGGAGGACGGCGGCGCCTGGCTGTACGCCGAGACCGTCCGCGCCATCCACGGCGCGGTGCCCGGCTGCGGCGTGGAGCTGCTGATCCCCGACTTCAACGGCCGTCCCGACCTGCTCGGCGAGGTGTTCGACGCGCGGCCGGAGGTGCTGGCGCACAACGTGGAGACCGTGCCGCGCATCTTCAAGCGCATCCGCCCCGCGTTCCGGTACGAGCGGTCGCTGGACGTGCTCACCCAGGCCCGTGCGGCGGGGCTGGTCACCAAGTCCAACCTCATCCTGGGGCTGGGCGAGACCCGCGAGGAGGTCTCCCAGGCGCTGCGCGACCTGTACGAGGCGGGCTGCGAGCTGGTCACCATCACCCAGTACCTGAGGCCCAGCCCCCGGCACCACCCGGTCGAGCGGTGGGTCAAGCCCGAGGAGTTCGTGGAGCTGCGCGAGGAGGCCGAGGAGATCGGCTTCGCGGGCGTGATGTCCGGTCCGCTGGTGCGGTCCAGCTACCGCGCCGGGCGTCTCTACCGGCAGGCGATCGAGGCCCGCGACGCCTGAGCCCGCCCGGGCGGGGCGGCGCGCGCCCGGCCCGATCACCGGCCCGCCCCGGCCGCCCGCCGCGGGCCGGGGAGGTGTCGGACGAGCGGTACGACGGCACTATCCTTGAGGCCATGTCGAATAAGCCGACGGACGGGGCCCAGGAGCGTCCGGGCCGTTTCCAGCAGATCCGACTGGTCGCCCGGGTGGTCCGGCAGGCGAACCCCAAGGCCCTGCCGATCGTGTTCGCGTCCGCGCTCGGCACCCTGGTCGTCGTCATCCTCATCGGGCTGGTCGTCGGCAGCCTGTGGTTCTTCATCCCGCTGGCGCTGCTGTCCGCGGCCGCCGTCGGCATGATCGTGTTCGGCCAGATGGCGCAGCGCGCGCAGTACAAGCTGATCGCCGGGCAGCCGGGCGCGGCCGCGGCGATCCTGAAGAACATGCGCGGGAACTGGACGGTGACCGAGGCCGTCGCCGGCAACCGCAACCTCGACATGGTGCACCGCGTGGTGGGGCGCCCCGGCGTGATCCTGGTGTCCGAGGGCCCGCCGAACCGGGTGGGCTCGCTGCTCGGCGCGGAGAAGAAGCGCATCGCGCGCGCCGCCCAGCAGGTGCCGATCTACGACGTGCAGGTCGGGAGCGCCGAGGGCCAGATCCCGATCGACAAGCTGCAGCGGCACCTGATGAAGCTGCCGCGCAACCTCACCAAGGCGCAGACGCGGGAGCTGAACGACCGGCTGCAGGCGCTGCCCCGCTCCATGCAGATGCCCAAGGGCCCGATTCCGAAGGGCGTCAGGATGCCCAAGGGCCCGAAGCCGAAGATGCGCTGACCGCGTCCCCGGAAGCGACAGCGCCCCCGTGCCGGGGGCGCTTTTTCATGCGTCGAACGGACTGCGCGCGATCGATCGGCTGCGTGCGGCCCGGCTACATGTTGACCACGACGGTGTGGGCGGCGCGGTCGTGCAGACCGCGGTAGTCGCGGTCCCAGATCAGCGCGGGCACGACCACCAGCAGCAGGAGGGTGCGGGCCAGCGCCCACACCGGGCCGACCGGGCGGCCGTCCAGCCGCGCCACCCGGATGCCGCACACCCGCTTGCCGATCGTGGTGCCGAGCAGCCCGACCAGCACCCACGCCTGCGCGCCGAACACCAGCAGCGTCGCGAGACTGCGTTCCGGCGGCGTCCACTCGAACATCCGCGCCAGGAAGCTGGCCACCAGGAGGGACAGCGCCCAGTCGATGAACAGGGCCAGCAGCCGGCGGCCGTATCCGGCGACCGCGCCGCCGCCCTGCTCGGGCAACCCCAGCCGCTCTCCCGGGTAGCCGAGGTCCGCCCCGGCCGAGCGGGCCCCGCCCAGCCACGTCTGCGTCCACCGCGGGCCCGAGGCGGGCCGCTGCTTACCGCTGCTGCTCATGGCCCTACGCTATCCGCTCCGCGCCGCGTCCCCTCATCGGCTCCCGGCCCCGGCGGGCCCGCCCCCGCCCGCCGGATGTGGCCGGGCGGGCGCACGCGACGCAAGAGACCAGGTGAAACGGCACGGACGCGTCGCAAACCGCCGCGCCGCGGGAGCCGTAACACCCGAGAAACACATGGGACACGGCAGGGAAACTCCCCGGCCATAGCTTCCAGGGGAGCCGAAAGCGCCCCAAGGAGGCCGGATGTTCAGCAGCGCCGACGAGGTCCTCAGCTATATCGAACGCGAAGGCGTGCAGTTCGTCGACTGTCGGTTCGTGGACCTGCCCGGCAAGATGCAGCACTTCACGTTCCCCGTGGAGAGCTTCAGCGAGAGCGTCTTCACCGACGGGCTCATGTTCGACGGTTCGTCCGTCCGCGGGTTCCAGGAGATCCACGAGTCGGACATGCTCCTGCTGCCGGACCCGAGCACGGCGGTGCTCGACCCGTTCCGCCAGCACAAGACCCTGATCCTCAACTTCTTCGTGCACGACCCGCTGACCGGCGAGCCCTACAGCCGCGACCCGCGGAACGTGGCGAAGAAGGCGCAGGAGTACCTGCGCGGCTCGGGGATCGCCGACACCGCCTACTTCGGTCCCGAGGCCGAGTTCTACATCTTCGACGACGTCCGCTTCGAGACCAAGCCCAACGCGGGCTACTTCTACCTCGACTCGATCGAGGGCGCCTGGAACACCGGGCGCGAGGAGGACGGCGGCAACCTGGGCGCCAAGCCCCCGTACAAGGGCGGCTACTTCCCCGTCCCGCCGATGGACCACTACACCGACCTGCGGTCGGAGATGGTCACCAAGCTGCTCGGCGCGGGCATCCACGTGGAGATGCAGCACCACGAGGTCGGCACCGCGGGCCAGGCGGAGATCGACTTCCGCTTCGACACGCTGCTGAAGACCGCCGACAACCTGATGCTCTACAAGTACATCGTCAAGAACGTGGCGCGCGCCGCGGGCAAGACGGTGACGTTCATGCCCAAGCCGATCTTCGGTGACAACGGGTCGGGCATGCACTGCCACCAGTCCCTGTGGAAGGACGGCTCGCCGCTGTTCTACGACGAGGTCGGCTACGCGGGGCTGTCGGACACCGCCCGCTACTACATCGGCGGCCTGCTCAAGCACGCCCCGGCGCTGCTCGCCTTCACCAACCCGACGGTGAACTCCTACCACCGCCTGGTGCCGGGCTTCGAGGCGCCGGTCAACCTGGTGTACTCCCAGCGCAACCGGTCCGCCTGCATCCGCGTCCCGATCACCGGTTCCAACCCCAAGGCCAAGCGGATCGAGTTCCGCGTCCCCGACCCGTCCTGCAACCCGTACCTGGCCTTCTCGGCGATGCTCATGGCGGGCCTGGACGGCATCAAGAACAAGATCGAGCCCGCGGACCCGATCGACAAGGACCTCTACGAGCTGCCGCCCGAGGAGGCCCGCGCCATCCCGCAGGTGCCCGGCTCGCTGGAGAAGGTCCTGGAGGCCCTCGAGGCCGACCACGACTTCCTCCTGGAGGGCGGGGTGTTCACCCCCGACCTCATCGAGACGTACGTGGACATGAAGCGCGAGTTCGAGATCGACCCGATCCGGCTGCGCCCCCACCCCCACGAGTTCGAGCTCTACTACGACGTGTGACCGGGCGACCGCGTCGTGATCGGGGGCGGCGCGAGCCGTACGGCGAGGCGCCGCGCGTGATGGGCCGCGCGTCGCGCGGCCTCGCCGCCCCCTGATCGACGCGCGACTCGAGCCGCGCCCGGGCGCCGGTTCCGGAGCCGTTCCGGCCGGCGTCGCGGGTTCCGCGAGTCTCCTTGCGGATGAGGCGTCCCGACTCGCGCGAGGCCGCCGGCCGAGGCCCCTCCGGGGCGCGGCCGGCGGCCTTTCGCATGCGGCGGCGCTCACCGCGCCTCCGGCACCGGCTGTCGCCGCGTCGCTCACCAGGTGACAGCCCCCTGGCCGGGGAGAGCGACGCGTCTTCGCACGGACACGCACTGTGATGGCGGCGGCTAGTCTGGAGGGCGCGACCGGCCGACCGCCCCGGGCCGCCGAACGCGCCGACGGCGGTCGGTGCCGGCGGGCGAACCGGAGCCGCGCCGGCGCGTCGGCCCGGCGCCCGGAGCACGAGGAGGCGAGCGATGGCCGGAGTCCCCTACAGCCTGCCCGCGGCCGACCCCGACGACGGCGGACGGGCCGCCTCGGTGCGGCACGGCGTCGACGACCTGGCCGCACGCCTGGCGGTGCACGAGGAGGTCTACGGCGTGCCGCTGGACGGCTTCGCCGGCTCCGACGACGACGCCAAGCTCCGGGCCGCCCTGTCGTACGCGGCGGCGCAGACCCGGCCCCCGGCGATCGTCCTGGCCAACCGGGCGCACCGGTTCGACGGCGGCCCCTACCCGTACTACGACGGGCTCCGGCTCGTCGGGTCCCTGGGCACCCTCGAGCGCGAGTTCGCCTCCGCCGGACCGCAGTGCGTCGCGACCGTCGGCGGCAGCGCGCTGTTCTCCGTCCCCCGCGCCGGCGTGAAGAACATGTTCATCCACGGCGTGCAGTTCCGCGCCGCCTCCGGCCGGGTGCACTTCCAGACGCCGATCACCGACTTCGCCAAGGGGCCGATCGTCCAGGACGCCGACTTCCGCGGCCTCGCCTGGGTCGGGTTCAAGACCGTCATGCACGCCCGCCACCTGCGCTGCTCGATCGAGCGGGTGTACGTCAACAACGGCACCGACACCCAGTTCAAGCTCGCCGGGTCCGACAACTACTACTTCGTCGAGGGCAAGTCGTTCATGTCGGCGCACGCCCTGAAGGCGTCGATGTTCTACCTGTGGTTCACGCACATGTCCCGCACCCAGGTCGGCCCGATCTACATCACCCCGGAGGTCGCCACCGCGGTGCGGATCGACGGGTCGTACGGCGACCTGGTGTTCACCGGCACCCTGTTCGACTGCACGGGCCGCAGCGCCTCGACCGCGTGCCAGGGCGCCGCCGTCCTCATCACCGGCGGCAAGGGCATCGTGTTCCGCGACTGCTGGTTCTTCAACAACGCCGTCAACCCCGCCGCCACCGGCCGCCGCCCCGTCGACCGGGGGCAGGTGTTCATCCGGGGGTCGGCGGCCGACATCCTCTTCGACGGCTGCCAGTTCAACGGCGGCGCCGCGCAGACCACGCACACCCCGCCCGGCACCCCCGCCATCTACGCCGCCACCGGCGTGTCCGGGGTCAAGGTCTGCAATCCCCTCGCCCCCAACAAGGGCGTCAAGCTGCTGCAGCAGCAGTCCGCCGGGATCATCGCCAAGTACGGCGCGGACGACTGGACCCTGAAAGTCGCCTAGGGGCCGACCCCGAGGGAACATACTGGTCGCCGACCGTGTTCCGTTGGCGAGCGGCGGAGAGACCGCCGACGCGGCGATCAAAGGGGATCAGATGGCCACGGTGAGGGTCGAGCGGAACGGCGACGCGTTCGAGGCGGTCAACGACCGCGGGGCGCGGGTCGCCGTCGACGGCTCCGGGGAGACGCCCGGCGCGTTCACGCCGGTGGAGCTGCTGCTGGCCGCGCTGGGCGGATGCGAGCTGGTCACCGTGGAACCGCTGACCGCCGGGCGCGGGCACCGGCTGGCGCGCCTGTCCGCCACCGTCCGCGCCGACAAGGTCGCCACCAGCAGGCTGGGCACGATCACCATCGCCTACGACGTGGAGCTCCCCGAGGGCGACGACGAGGCCGCCGACGTGTTCGAGGCGGTGGCCCGCCGGGTGCACGAGCGCTACTGCACGGTGGGCAACGCGCTCAAGGAGCCGATGACCGTGGAGCAGGCGCTGCCCGCCGCCTCCCGCGCGGACGGCGACCCCGCCTAGTCCTCCAGCCGGACCCGAGGGGACGCCGCCCACCGCCGTTCATCAGGGACTTCCCTGAGGCTCTCCCGGGGAAGACGCGCGCCCTCCCCCCAAAGTCCGGACACAGCGTCAGGGATGTACTACTCAAGTCTGAGGACAAGACCATTCGTCCCGGTGATCTCAAGTAATGGCCGCGCGGCAAGGATAGGCGGCATGGCCCATACCGCCCCCACGGCTCCCCCAAGCCGGCTCATCCCCCCCGGCCGCGTCGCGGCGTGGCCGCGGGCAGGGGCGAAAGGGCGGCCGCTCGTGCCGTCGGTGTGGCGCGAGCTGGCGCTGATCGTACTGTTCTACACGGCTTATACGCTGACGAGGCTGATCCTGGTTCAGGACGGCACGGCACCGGCCTTCGCGCACGCCGACCAGATCCTGGCGTTCGAGCGATCCCTGGGCGTCGACGTCGAACTGCCCCTCAACCAGCTCCTGCTGGAGGTCCCCTGGCTGGCGCGCGCCGCCAACGTCTTCTACGCCACGGCCCACTTCGCGGTGACGCTCGGTGTCGTCGTCTGGGTGTACCGGAGCCATCCGGAGCACTACCGGTGGCTGCGCACCGGCATCATGGCGGCGACGGGCGCGGCGCTGCTGGGCTTCTGGCTGTACCCGCTGGCCCCGCCGCGGTTCCTGGAGCACGAGGGGTTCGTGGACCCGGTGACGGCCCTGCACTCGATGGGGCTGTACGCCAGCGACGCGTCCGCCACGCTGACCAACCAGTACGCGGCCATGCCGTCGATGCACGCGGGCTGGGCGCTGTGGTGCGGGTTCGCGCTGGTGCGGCTGGCGACGCGGCGGTGGGTGCGGGCGCTCGGCGCCGTCTACCCGGCCACGACGGTGGCCGTCATCCTGGCCACCGCCAACCACTACGTGCTGGACGCGGTGGCCGGGATCGCGTTGGTCTCGGCGGCCCTGTGCGCGTCCCGGCTGCTGTACCGCCGCCTCCCGCTCGGCTCGGCGGGGCGGACGGGTGCCGTGGCGACCGCGGCGGCCGAACGGCGTGCGGAGGCGGAGCTCGATGCGCAGACGAGGCGGCGGCGCCCCACGAACCCGGACATCGCGGATACGGGCGACACGCTCCCTGATTCGGATGCGTCCGTACATGCGTGTTGATCGTCCCTCTGCGATCCTTGGGCGCATGCCCCGAAGCGACGACGCGCCCGACCCCTCCGCGGACGGCGGCGCCGCGGGACGGCGGGCTCGGCGTCCCCGGCTGTGGCCGGAGCTGCTGCTGATCGCGATCTGCTACGCCTGCTACTCGATGGTCCGCAACCTGGTGCCGGCCGACCACGCCACCGCCGCGCACCGGGCCCAGGAGATCCTCGCCCTCGAGTACCAGCTGAACCTGGACATCGAGTACGCGCTGAACCGGCTGTTCGTCGACAACGCGTGGCTGGCGATCCCGGCGAACTACTTCTACGCCACGATGCACTTCGCCGTCACGACCGGGGTGCTGGTGTGGCTGTACATCCGGCACCCGGACCGCTACACGACCTACCGCACGGTCCTGTTCGCCACGACGATGGTGGGGCTGGTCGGGTTCTGGCTGTATCCGCTGGCGCCGCCGCGCATGCTGCCGGGATTCACCGACACGGTGATCAGTTTCGGGACGTGGGGCATCTACGGCTCCTCGCCGATGGCGTCGATGTCCAACCAGTACGCGGCGATGCCGTCGATGCACACCGCGTGGGCGCTGTGGTGCGCGGTCGCGGTGATCGGCGTCGCCGGACGGCGGCGCCCCTGGACGATGCCGGCGGCCGCGCTCTACCCGACCGTCACCGTCTTCGTGATCATGGGCACGGCCAACCACTTCCTGCTCGACGCCGTGGGCGGGGCCGCCGCGCTGGCCTGCGGCTTCGCGCTCCGCCACGGCGCGTTCCGGGCGTTCTCCGTGGTCCTGCCCGCCCGCGCGGGCAGCCAGTCGTCGACGCCGTGAGCGCCGCCGGGTCGGCCGGGTCCCTGACGGCGGGCCCCGCGACCCCCGGTCAGTCGGAGCCGTAGAAGACGCGCTCGACGACGGCGCGGGCGCGGCGGGTGCGGCGGCGGTAGTCCTCGAGCAGGTCGCCGGTGCCGGGGTAGCCGAGCATGCGGCTGACGGCGCTGCGCTCGCGGTGGTGGTCGGTCGGCAGCAGGTCGGAGGCGCGGCCGCGCACCAGCATGACCGCGTTGCGCAGGCGGGTGGCCAGCCGCCAGGCGTCCGCGAGCACCTCGGCGTCGGCGGGGGCGAGCAGGCCCTCGGCGGCGGCCGCCTCCAGCGTCGCCAGGGTGCGGGTGGTGCGCAGCGCGGGCACGCGGTGGGCGTGCCGGAGCTGCAGCAGCTGCGCGACCCACTCCACGTCCGACAGGCCGCCGGGGCCGAGCTTGATGTGCAGGCGCCGATCGACGCCGCGCGGCAGCCGCTCGGACTCCATCCGCGCCTTCAGCCGCCGGATCTGGCGGACGGCGGCGTCGTCGACGCCGCCCTCGGGCCAGCGCACCGGGTCGATGAGGGCGTGGAAGCGTTCGCGCAGCCCGGCGTCCCCGATGGCCGCGTCCGCGCGCAGCAGGGCCTGGCTCTCCCAGGGCTCCGACCAGCGGGCGTAGTAGGCGGCGTAGGAGGCCAGCGTGCGCACCAGCGGCCCCTGGCGGCCCTCGGGACGCAGGTCGGGGTCGATCTCCAGCGGCGGGTCGGGGGCGGGCAGCGCCAGCAGCCGGCGCATCTCCTCGGCGACGGCGTGCGCGGCGGCGTGCGCGTCGCGGTCGTCGGCGCCGGGCAGCGGGTCGTGGACGAACATCACGTCGGCGTCGCTGCCGTAGCCGAGTTCGCGCCCGCCGAACCGGCCCATGGCCACGACGGCCAGGCGGGTCGGCAGCGGCCCCCGCCGCTCGATCTCGATCTTGTTGACGGCGGCCCGCAGCGCGGCCTCGACGGTGACGGCGGCGATGTCGGACAGCGCCTCCCCGACGGTGCGCACGTCGGCCAGGCCGAGCAGGTCGGCGACGGCCACGCGGAACAGCTCGCGGCGGCGCAGCCCGCGCACGACGGCGACGGCCTCCTCGGCGGGCAGCACCGCCCCTGAGGCCGCCCCGGAGGCCGCCCCGGAGGCCGCCCCGGGGGCCGCGCCGGGGCCGGGGGCGGCGTCGGGGCCGGCGTGGCGGCGCACGGCGGCCAGCGCCTCAGTGCGCAGCGCCTCGACGGGGCGCGGCGTCAACTCGGCGTCGCCCACCAGCATCCTGACCGCTTCGGGGGCGCGCAGCAGCAGGTCGGTGGCGTACCGGCTGGAGCCCAGCACCCAGGCCATGCGTTCGGCGACGGTCACCTCGTCGCGCAGCAGCCGCAGGTACCAGGGGGTGGTGCCGAGGGCGTCGCTGACGCGGCGGAAGCCGAGCAGGCCCGCGTCCGGGTCGGGCGCGTCGGCGAACCAGCCGAGCATGACCGGCAGCAGGGTGCGCTGGATGGCGGCGCGGCGCGACACCCCGGACGTCAGCGCCTCGATGTGCCGCAGGGCGCCGGCCGGGTCGGTGTAGCCGAGCGCCTCCAGGCGGGTGCGGGCGGCCTCGGGGGTGAGCCGCGCCTCCGGTCCGGGCAGGCGGGCCACGGCGCGCAGCAGCGGCCGGTAGAACAGCTTCTCGTGCAGGCGCCGCACCTCGCGGGCGTGCCGCCGCCACAGCGCGGTGAACTCGCCGACCGGGTCCGTGCGCAGGCCGAGCGCGCGGCCGAGGCGGCGCAGGTCGGCCGGGTCCTCGGGGACGACGTGGGTGCGGCGCAGCCGGTGCAGCTGGAGCAGGTGCTCGACGCGGCGCAGGAACCGGTAGGCGGCGGCGAGCGCGGCGGCGTCGTCGCGGCCCACGTACCCGCCGTCCGAGAGCGCGGCCAGCGCCTCGAGGGTGCCGCGGCCGCGCAGCGTCTCGTCGGCGCGGCCGTGGACGAGCTGCAGCAGCTGCACGGCGAACTCCACGTCCCGCAGCCCGCCGGGGCCGAGTTTGAGCTCGCGTTCGGCGGCGCGGTCGCGGCGGGTCAGGTGGGCCTCGACGCGGCGGCGCATCGACTGCACGTCCTCGACGAACTTCTCCCCCGCCGCGGCCTTCCACACCAGCGGGGTGATCATGTCGAGGTAGCGGGCGCCGAGGTCGGCGTCCCCCGCGACGGGGCGGGCCTTCAGCAGCGCCTGGAACTCCCAGGTCTCGGCCCAGCGCTCGTAGTAGGCGCGGTGGCTGGCCAGCGACCGCACCAGCGGCCCCGCCTTGCCCTCCGGGCGCAGCGCCGCGTCCACCTCCCACAGCGCGCCCTCCGGGGTGTGCGCCGAGCAGGCCCGCATCATGGCCGAGGCCAGGCGGGCGGCGGCGCGCAGGGCCCGGTCCTCGTCCGCGCGGCCGTCCGGGGCGTCCCGCGGCTCCGCCACGAACACCACGTCGACGTCGCTGACGTAGTTGAGCTCGCGTCCGCCGCACTTGCCCATGCTGATCACGGCCAGCCGGCACAGGCCGTGCTCGGGCACCTCGGCGCGCGCCACCGCCAGCCCGGCCTCCAGCGCGGCGGCGGCCAGGTCGGCCAGCGCGGCGGCGACCTCGGCGACGTCGGCCGCGCCGGTCAGGTCGCGGCCCGCCACGGCGAGCAGCCGCCGCCGGTACGCCACGCGCAGCGCCATCAGCGTCTCGGCGGAGGCGTCGCGCGCGACCGGCTCGGCGGCGTCCGGGTCGGCGCCCACGGCGCGCAGCAGGTCGGCCCGGGCGTCGGCGGCGTCCTCGGTCGGGGCCGGTCCGCCGTCGCGCAGCGCCCGCCACTGCTCGGGGTGGCGGCCGAGGTGGTCGCCGAACGCGGCGCTGACGCCGAGCACCGCCAGCAGCCGCTCGCGCGTCCGCGGCTCGTCTTCGAGCGCCGCGCGCAGCTCCCCGTCGCCGGACGCGGCGGTCAGCAGCCGCAGCAGGCCGGTCAGGGCCAGGTCCGGGTCGGCCGTGGCGCCCAGGTCGTCCAGCAGGTCGTCGCCGATCGGCGTGCCCGCCTCCGCGGCCTCCCGCAGCAGCCGCTCGGCCCGTCCCGCGTCGTTGAATCCGAGCCTCGCCAGCCGCCCGGACAGGGAGGGGCGGCGGTCGGGTGTCCTCGGCACGCTCACGGTCTCACGTTAGTCCGCGCGGGCGCCGCGGGCCTCTCCTCGCGCGCACCCGGACGCCGCGGTTCCGGCTCCGGTCCCGGACGGCCGCGGCCCGCGGCGGCGCGACCGCTCAGAGGACCGCGAGCAGGCGGCGGCGTTCGTACTCGGTGACCTGGCGGCGGTAGTCCTCCCACTCCTGGCGCTTGTTGCGCAGGAAGAAGTCGAAGGTGTGCTCGCCGAGCACCTCGGCCATCAGCTCGCTGCGCTCCATCGCCTGGATCGCCTCGTCCAGGCTCTGCGGGAGCGGGCGGATGCCCATGGCGCGCCGCTCGGCCGGGGTGAGCGCCCACACGTCGTCCTCGGCGCCCGGCGGCAGCTCGTAGCCCTGTTCGATGCCCTTCAGCCCGGCGCCGAGGATGGCCGCGAACGCCAGGTAGGGGTTGCACGCCGAGTCCAGGGACCGGAACTCGATGCGGGTGGAGTGGCCCTTCTGCGGCTTGTACATCGGCACCCGCACCAGCGCGGAGCGGTTGTTGTGGCCCCAGCAGATGTACGGCGGGGCCTCGCCGCCCGCGCCCGCGGTGGAGCCGACGCCGCCCCACAGCCGCTTGTAGGAGTTGACCCACTGGTTGCACACCGCGGTGATCTCGGCGGAGTGCCGCAGCAGGCCCGCGATGAACGCGCGGCCCACCTTGGACAGCTGGTATTCGGCGCCCGGCTCGTAGAAGGCGTTGCGGTCGCCCTCGAACAGCGACATGTGGGTGTGCATGCCCGAGCCCGGGTGGTCGGTGAACGGCTTGGGCATGAACGAGGCGTACACCCCCTGCTCCAGCGCGACCTCCTTCATCACCAGCCGGAACGTCATGATGTTGTCGGCGGTGGTGAGCGCGTCGGCGTAGCGCAGGTCGATCTCCTGCTGGCCGGGGGCGTTCTCGTGGTGGCTGAACTCCACCGAGATGCCCATGGCCTCCAGCATCATGATCGCGTTGCGCCGGAAGTCGTGCGCGGCGCTGTGCGGGGTGTGGTCGAAGTAGCCGCCGGCGTCCACCGGCTCGGGCTCGCTGCCGTCCTCGGGCCGGGTGCGCAGCAGGAAGAACTCGATCTCGGGGTGGGTGTAGAAGGTGAAGCCGAGGTCGGCGGCCTTGGCCAGCGCCCGCTTGAGCACGTAGCGGGGGTCGGCGAAGCTCGGCGTGCCGTCCGGCATGAGGATGTCGCAGAACATGCGGGCCGCGCCCGGCGACTCGCTGCGCCAGGGCAGCACCTGGAAGGTGGACGGGTCCGGCTTGGCGATCATGTCGGACTCGTGGATCCGGGCGAAGCCCTCGATGGCCGACCCGTCGAACCCGATGCCCTCGTCGAAGGCGCCCTCGAGCTCGGCGGGGGCGACCGCGACGGACTTCAGGAACCCGAGCACGTCGGTGAACCACAGCCGGATGAAGCGGATGTCGCGCTCCTCCAGCGTGCGGAGCACGAACTCCTGCTGACGGTCCAAGGCCCCACTCCCTCACAGCTTGCCCGACTGCCCGGTCCGTGCCCGCGTCCGGCGTTGCTTTGACGGGCGTTGGCGCTGGTGCCGACAGGTCCGGGACTCTGCAGTATGCCTCGCGGCTGTTTCAACGACGTTACGGATGATTCCGCCGCACCACCCCGGGGGCAAATCGCACATATATCCCAGGTCTGCCCAATTTGCCCCACTGTGCCACATGCCCGCGCGTCCGTCCCAGCGGCGACCGCGCCGCCGCCCCCGTGACCGCCCGCGTCACCGCACGCCGTCGACCGGACGCACCCGGGCGCGGGCCGCTCCGCCGCCGGCCTTCGGCATGGGCCCGATCCATTGCTCGTAGAGCCGCCGGTAGGTGCCGTCCGCCCGGGCCTGGTCGATCGCCTCGTTGATCAGCTCGACCAGCCTGAAGTTGTGGTTGCGGCGCACCCAGAAGCCGTACTGCTCGCCGGTGCGCAGGAGCGCGGCGATCCGCAGGCCGGAGCCGGCCGGGCTTTTCAGCCAGCCCTGGACCACCGGGTAGTCCTGCACGACCGCGTCGACCCGTCCGGCGCGCAGGCCCTCCAGCAGGGCCTCGGACGTGTCGAACAGGCGGGGGTCGACGTCGTGCCGCTCGGCGTACCGCTGCCCGCTGCCGGCGGTCCGCGCGCCGAGCCTGAGGTTCCGCGCCGCGACGTCGTCCAGCGACCTGATCCGGCTGCCCTTCCGCACCACCAGCGCCTGGACGTCGTCGAGGTACGGCTTGGAGGGCGTCATGGCCTCGGCCCGCTCGGGCGTGATGGTCAGGGCGCCCATGACGACGTCGCATCGGTTGGCGTGCAGCGCCTCGCCGTCGTCCATCGTCGAGAAGGGCACGTCCACGACCCGCTGGGGGACGCCGAGCCGCCGCGCCACCAGATCGATCAGGTCCACGTCGAAGCCGACCACCGCGCCGCCCCGCCTCATCTGGAAGGGCGGGTTCGGCACGTGCGTGCACGAGGTCAGACGCCCCTTCTCGACCAGGTTCACACCCTGCACGGTGGCGCCCTCGCCGCCGCACGCCCCGGCGGCCAGCGCCAGCGCGGTCAGCACCGCGCCGAGGACCGGCCGCCGACGGGATGCTCCGGACAACGCTTCCTCCCGACCTGTTCACTTGTTCGTCGCGCACGCGGACCACCGCACTATGCCACGCGAGGGCGGCGCCGCGGGGCGGCATCGGCGGACCTCGCAGACCGGACCTACCGGACCGATGGGACCGGCGTGACGCTGGCTCATCCGCTTTTCCGGAAATTTGACGTTGCGATCATGGTCGCCAATAGCCCCTGATCAATAGCGTGTGTTCCGTCGTGGACGCATCACTCCTGCTCTCGCTGACCGACCGGGTGGCCGCGCTCGCCACCCCGTCGGCCATGCACCCGGACGCCTGGCCGCTGGGCGAACGGGTGGACGGCTGGGCGCGCGGCCGCGGGCTGATCCTCGGCGACCCGGACGGGTCGCCGCTCGGCCGCGGCCGGTTCGAACGGCTGGCCGCCCGCGTGTTCCCCACCGCCGACCTGGACCGGGTGGACCTGTTCGCGCGCTGGCTGACGTGGGCCTTCGCCCTGGACGACACGCTCGACCAGGAGCCGCTCGCCGACAGCGCCACGGCCGTGCACGAGCTGTACGAGGACCTGCTGCGGGCGATGCGGCTCGGCCACGCCCGCCCCGGCGCCCGCCCCCTGGAGACCACGCTCGTCGAGCTGTGGGACGTCACCGGCACGCGGATGGACCGCGAGTGGCGGCGCCGCTTCATGCTCCACATGGAGGCGCACCGGACCGGCTGCGCCCAGGAGGCGGTCAACCGCCGCACCGGGCGGGTGCCGACCCCGCGCGAGTACGCGGGGCTGCGCCGCCGGGCGGCCGCGCCGTTCCTGTACGACCTGATCGAACCGGTGCTGGGCGTGGTGCTGGCGGACCGGCTGACGACCTCGCCGCAGTGGGTGATCCTGTCCGAGGGCATCGCCGACGTCGTGTCCTGGTCGAACGACGTCGCCTCGTTCACGATGGAGCACGCCCGCGACGACGCGCACAACCTGGTGGCGGTGATGTGCCACGCGCAGGAGTGCGATCACCGCGACGCCGCCGACCTGGTGCTCGACCGCATCGTCGAGCGGCTGGACGAGGTGCAGGAGGCGATCCGCGCCCTGCCCGCCACGATGGACCGGCTGGAGCTGTCGCCCGACCAGCGCCAGACCGCCTCCCAGATCGCCCAGGTGCTGCTGAGCGTCCCGCGCGCGCACATGGACTGGCTCACCGAGTCGGGCCGCTACAACGCCTCCGCCGACGCGGCCGCCACCGCGTCCGGACGCCGCCCGCCCCGGATGGACACGCTCTCCCACCTGCGTCCCTGACCCGGCGCGGTGCGCGCCGGCGGCCGGAACGCGCCGGTGCGGCGGAGCCGAAAATGAGTTTCGGCGCGCCCCGGCGCCTTGGATGATCGCAGTGTGACAGCCGCGGACCAGCCGACCTCCGCCCCGCCCGCCGGCCGGGTGGCCGCGTTCCTGCGTCCGCGCCTGGGCGGCCTGCCGCGTCCGTTCTGGGCGCTGTGGACCGGGACGCTGCTCAACCGGGTCGGCACCATGGTGGAGCCCTACCTCGGCCTGTACCTGACGACGGCGCGCGACCTGTCGCTGCGGCAGGCGGGCGCGGTGCTGGCGGTGCTGGGGATCGGCACGATGGCCGGGCAGGTCGTGGGCGGCGCGCTGGCCGACCGGATCGGCCGCCGCGCCACCCTCACCCTGGCCGCCCTGGCGGCCGGGGCCGGGATGCTCGCGCTGGGCGGCCTGCGCGGCATGCCGGCGATCACGGCCGCGGCGCTGGTCACCGGGGTCGCCGTCGACATGTGGCGGCCCGCGTCCGCGGCCATGGTCGCCGACCTGGTCCCGCCCGCCGAGCGTCCGCGCGCGTTCGGGCTGCTGTTCTGGGCGACCAACCTGGGCTTTTCGGCGGCGATGGTGGCCGGCGGCGCGCTCGCCCGCGCCGGCTACCACTGGCTGTTCTGGATCGACGCCCTGACCTGCGCGATCTTCGGGCTGCTGGTGTGGCGCGCGGTGCCCGAGACGCGGCCCGAGCGGGCCGGAGGCCGGGCGTCCGGCGGGTTCGCCGCGGTGCTGCGCGACCGGGTCATGATCGCGTTCAGGCTGATCTGCCTCGTCTACACGGTCGTGCTGCTGCAGTACCTGACCACGATGCCGCTGGCGATGAAGGAGCACGGGCTCGGGCCGGAGACCTACGGCCTGGTCATCGCGGTCAACGGCGTCGTCATCGTCACGATGCAGCCGCTGGTGGGCGCGTGGCTGAGCCGCCGCGACCACAGCCTGGTGCTGGTCGCGGGGTTCCTGCTGCTGGGCGCGGGCAACGCGCTGACCGCCCTGGCCTCTCAGGCGTGGGCGTATGCCGGGGCCGTCGCGGTGGGATCGCTCGGCGAGGTCGTCGCCGCGTCGGTGCTGCAGGCCGTGGTCGCCGGCTTGGCGCCCGTTCACCTGCGCGGGCGCTACAACGCGATGTGGGGCCTCGCGTGGTCGGGCGGGTTCCTCCTGGCCCCCGTCGTCGGAACGCAGCTGCTCGAGCACGGATCGCACGTCCTGTGGCCGACGTGCGCGGCGCTGACCGTCGGCGCGGCGGCCGCCCAGCTCGCCCTCGCCCCCGCCATCCGCCGCCGGGACGCGTCGGGATGCGCCGTCGCCTGACCGTTCTTTTCGTCACATTGACGAAACTGGGGCTCGTGCGACGTTCGTCCCGCGGCTTACCCTGTGCACGTGGCACAGCTTCGGATAGCGCTCGCGCAGGTGAACCCGACCGTCGGGGACCTCGACGGCAACGCCGACCTGATCGTCGAGTGGACGCGGCGCGCCGCCGAGGCGGGCGCGCACCTGGTCGCCTTCCCCGAGATGGCGCTGACCGGCTACCCGGTCGAGGACCTGGCCCTGCGCCAGTCCTTCGTGGACGCCTCGCGGCGCATGCTGGAGCGCACCGCCCGCCGGCTCGCCGACGAGGGCCTCGGCCGCCTGCCCGTCGTCGTCGGCTACCTGGACCGCACGGACGCGCCGGTGCGCGCCGGACGGCCCGCGCCGTCGGCGCAGAACGCCGTGGCGTGGCTGCACGACGGCGGCGTGCTGATCCGGTCGGCCAAGCACCACCTGCCCAACTACGGCGTGTTCGACGAGTACCGGTACTTCGCGCGCGGGGACCGGCTGCCCGTCGTCCGGCTGCACGGGGTGGACGTCGCCACCGTCATCTGCGAGGACCTGTGGCAGGACGGCGGCCCGGTCGGCGTCGCCCGCGCCGCCCGCGCGGGCCTGCTGCTGGTCGTCAACGCCTCGCCGTACGAGCGCAGCAAGGACGACGTGCGGCTGGAGCTGTGCGCCCGGCGCGCGCGGGAGGCCGGCTGCAGCCTGGCGTACGTCAACATGGTCGGCGGCCAGGACGAGCTGGTGTTCGACGGCGACTCGGTCATCGTCGGCCCCGACGGCGCCCTGCTGGCGCGGGCGCCCCAGTTCGTCGAGCACCTCCTGGTGGCCGACCTCGACCTGCCCGGCGCCGACCCGTCCGTGCGCGAGGGCGGCCGCCCCGTGGACGCGGGCGACGGCACGGCCATCACCGTCGAGCGGCGGATCCTGTCCGAGACGCCGGTGCCCGCCTACGAGCCGGCGCCGCCGGAGCGCGCCGAGCCGCTGGACGACCTCGGCGAGGTGTACGCGGCGCTGGTGCTGGGCACCCGCGACTACGTCCGCAAGAACGGCTTCCGCTCGGTGATCCTCGGGCTGTCCGGCGGCATCGACTCGGCGCTGGTCGCCACGATCGCCGCCGACGCGATCGGCCCGGACAACGTGCACGTGGTGCTGCTGCCCAGCCGCTACTCCTCCGAGCACTCGGTCACCGACGCCGAGGAGCTGGTCAAGCGGCAGGGCCTGCACTCGCGGGTCGTGCCGATCCGCGGCATGGTCGACGCGTTCGAGGCCGAGCTGGACCTGCACGGCCTCGCCGCCGAGAACCTGCAGGCCCGCATCCGCGCCAACGTGTGGATGGGCCTGTCGAACGAGTCCGGACACTTGGTGCTGACCTGCGGCAACAAGAGCGAGCTGGCCACCGGCTACTCCACCCTGTACGGCGACTCGGCGGGCGGCTTCGCCCCGATCAAGGACGTCTTCAAGACGATGGTGTGGGAGCTGGCGCGCTGGCGCGACGGCCGGGTCGGGCAGGCGTCGCCGTTCTGGCGGGCGCTGGACGTCGAGCCGATCCCCGAGGAGATCATCCTGAAGGAGCCGTCGGCGGAGCTGCGGCCCGGCCAGCGGGACACCGACTCGCTGCCGCCCTACGACGTGCTCGACCCGCTGCTGGTCGACTACGTGGAGAACGACCTCGGCCGCGACGCCCTGGTCGCCGCCGGCCACGACCCCGCGCTGGTGGAGCGGGTGATCCGGCTGGTCGACGTGGCCGAGTACAAGCGGCGCCAGTACCCGCCCGGCCCGAAGATCACCCCGAAGAACTTCGGCCGGGACCGCCGCCTGCCCGTCACCAACCGCTGGCGCGAACCCTCCGGCCGGTAGGCCTGCGGGCCGCGGCACGGGCCGGGCGGGGCCGCCGCGCGGCGGGCCGCCCCTACTCGCGGTGGTGGTTCTCGCCGGGCCAGGTGTCGACGGTCTCGTACGGGTCCGGGTCGACGCCGGGGACGATCTGCTCGCACCACACGACCTTGCCGGCGGCGGTGCGGCGCGATCCCCAGCGGTGCGCGAGCTGGCTGACGACCAGCAGGCCGCGGCCGTTCTCGTCGTCGTCGGCGGCGTGCCGCAGCCGGGGCAGCGCGGCGGAGCGGTCCATGACCTCCAGCACCAGGGTGCGCTCCAGCAGCAGCCGCAGCTCGATCGGGCCGCTGCGCGCGTACCGCAGCGCATTCGTGATCAGCTCGGAGGCCAGCAGCTCGGTGGTGTAGGACAGCTCGTCCAGGTCCCAGATCGCCAGCCTGCTGCGCACCAGGCCGCGGGCGCGGCGCACGGCGGCCGGGTCGGACGGCAGGGTCCAGGACGCGAACCGCTCGGGCGGCAGCCGCCGCAGCCGGGCGATGAGGACGGCGATGTCGTCGCGGTGGTGGTCGGCGTACACCCCCGCCAGCGTCGCCTTGGCCAGGTCCTCCATGGGGCGCTCGGCGGTGCCGGGCCCGAACACGCCGCGCAGCCGGGCCAGGCCGTCGTCGATGTCGGTGCCGCGGTTCTCCACCAGGCCGTCGGTGTAGATGACGAAGACGCTGCCGTCCTCGACGGTGAACTCGCGGCTCTCGATGGTCGCGCCGCCCGCCACGCCGAGCGGCGGGGCCGGCGGGACCTTCAGGTACTCGCTGCTGCCGTCGGGGCGGGCCAGCAGGGGCGGCAGGTGCCCGGCCGAGGCGACCTCGATGGTGCCGGTGGTGGCGTCGTACACCGCGTACACGCAGGTGGCGAAGTGCGGCTCCTGCTCGCCGAGCTCGATCATCAGCTCGTGCATGACGTGCAGCGCGTCGGCGGGCGGCAGCTCCAGGTTGGCCAGCGTGTGCAGGGCGGTGCGCAGCCGCCCCATGGTGACCGCGGCGCGCACGCCGTGCCCGGCCACGTCCCCGACGATCAGCGCGACCCGGGCGCCGGGCAGCGCGATCGACTCGTACCAGTCGCCGCCGACCTCGACCAGCTTGCTGCCGGGCAGGTAGCGGTGCCGCACCTCGACCGACGAGGGCGCCGACAGCCGGTTGGGCAGCAGGGAGCGCTGCAGCGCCAGCGCCGTGGCGCGCTCGCGGCTGTACCGGCGCGCGTTGTCGATGACGATGGCGGCGCGGGAGGCGAACTCCATGCCGATCTCGACGTCGTAGGCGTCGAAGCGGCGGAACCCGGGGACGCGGGTGCACGCGATGAACCCGAGCATGGTGTCCTTGGCCACCAGCGGGAGCAGCACCATCGACACGCCGGTCAGCAGGTCGCCCACCGGGCCGCGGCGCCAGCGGCGCGCGATGTCTTTGGCGGTCTGGGCGTCCACCAGCGGCAGGTGCACCGGCTGCATGGTCTGCAGGACCTGCCGGTACGGCGTGCCCTCCGGGTACACCAGGACCTCGCCGACCGGGAAGGTGGCCGTCCACTTGGGGTTGTCGTCGTCGGAGGTGACCGCGATGCGGCGCAGCACGGCCGCGCCGGTCTCCTCGTGCACCTCGTCGGCGGCGACCAGGCTCTCCAGCACCAGCACCGACGCGGTGGTGCAGAAGTGCGGGACGATCACGTCGACCAGCCCGCGGGCGGCCTGGTCCAGGTCGAGGGACGCGCCGAAGCGGGCCAGCGGGTCGTCCATGAGCGCGCGGCGCATCAGCGCCGGGTCCTGGTAGCGCTCGCTGGGCGGCAGCGCCACCCGCACGAACAGCAGCCCGGCGGGGGCGTCCGGGGAGTCGCCGCCGACCAGCGGCTGGGCGGTCACCACCGCCTCGGTGGTGGTGCCGTCGGCGCGGCGCAGCGTCAGCGCGCCGCTGCGCTCCTGCCCCGCGGCCAGCCCCTCCAGCAGGACTTCCAGATCCGCCTTGGCCTCGTCGACCACCAGCTCGGCCGCCGAACACCCGATGACCTCGGCCGGAGCGCGGCCGAGGACGGACGCGGCGTTCGGCCCGCACTGGACGACGCGCCGCCCGGCGTCCACTCCGAGGACCAGGGTGCGCGACGCCGTATCGGCGGCCGTCGCATCGCCTTGCGGCGCCATCACGGATCTCACCAGACGCGCTCCAGACAGCCGTCCTACCACTCCCCAGCGCCAGTATGGAGCATCGGACCGGACGGAGGGGAGAAGATCACGCTTACCGCGCCGAAAACGGACGCGCGCGTCGCGACGGCGCGTTCGCGCCCACCTGCGCCCGGACACGTCAGGACGTGTCGGCGGCGATGCCGCGCAGCAGCATGTCCACCACCGTCTCGGGGAAGTCGTCGGGCAGCGTCTGCGCGGGGAACTTGCCGGTCAGCGCCCCCGTCAGCATGGTGACGGCGGTCTCGACGTCCAGGTCGGGGCGCAGCTCGCCGGTGGCCACGCCGCGCCGCAGCACGTCCCTGATCACCTGGCGGCGCGGCTCGATGACGTCCTGCCGGTAGCGGGCGTACAGCCGGGGGTGCTTCTCGGCGGCGCCGACCACGTTCCACAGGCACCGGACGCCCTTGCGGCTGTTCTGCGCGCGCATCGCGCGGGCCACCGCCAGCAGGTCCTCGCGGACCGAGGCGCCGGACGGCTCGGGCAGCGGGCCCTTGATCGTGGCCAGCGCGTGCACGATCAGCGCCTCCTTGTTGGGCCAGCGCCGGTAGATCGTGGTCTTGCCGACGCCGGCGCGGGCGGCGACCGCCTCGATGGAGACGCCCGCGACGCCGCACTCCTCGGCGAGCAGGTCCAGGGTGGCGTCGATGATCGCCTTTTCGGCCCGCTCGCTGCGGGGGCGTCCGGGCGCGCGGGCGCAGCGTCCGGACGCGTCGTCCTTGCCGCGCGCGGCGGGGACCGCCGTCCGGTCGCGCGCGGTCCGGTCGCCCGGCCCGGGGCCGGGGTCGGGCTCAGCGGGGGCGGGGTGCTGCATGTCGGTCATCGCCGGCCACGTTCCTCGTTCCTGCCTCGTTCCTGGCCGCTCATTCCTGGCTGCTCATACCTGGCTGCTCATACCTGGCTGCTCATACCTGGGCGGTCTCGCGCCGTTCGGGCGTCTCGGCGGACGCCGCGTCGGCGGCCTTGCGGGCGCGTCCGGGCATCCAGCGCAGCACCAGCATCGACGCCATGAAGGCGACGACGGCCGCCGCGATCGCCGCGGCGTGCATGCCGTGCATGAACGCCGCGTTCGCCGGGCCGATCAGGTCGTGTCCGGCGGGGCCGAGCCGGTCCGCGACCGCGTGGGCGCCCTCGATGGACTGCGCCGCGGTCTCCCGGGCGCCCGCCGGCAGAGCGGCCAGCCGGTCCCCCAGGTCGCCGCGGTAGACCGAGGCGACCACCGAGCCGAGGACGGCCACGCCGAGCGCGACGGCGACCTGCCGGGCGGTGTTGTTGATGGCCGATCCGGCGCCCGCCTTCTCCCGGGGCAGCGCCGACATGACCGACTCGGTGGCGGGCGGCATGACGTTGGCCATGCCCGAGCCCTGCAGGAAGAACACCGTCCCGATGACCCACAGCGGGCTGTGCTCGTCCACGAACTGGTAGCCCGCCAGCGCGGCGGTCACCAGCAGCAGGCCGGTGGTGCACACCGCCTTGGCGCCGAAGCGGCGCACCATGGCGGCGCTGCGCGGCGCGAACGCCAGCTGCGCGACGGCGAACGGCAGCACCATCATCCCGGCCTGCATCGGGGTCAGGCCGCGCACCGACTGCAGGTAGAAGTTGGCGAAGAAGAACACGCCGGTGGCGGCGAAGAAGCACAGGGCGATGGAGGCCACCGCCGCCGACAGCCGCGGGTCGCGGAACAGCCGCACGTCGAAGGCGGGGTGGTCGGTGCGGGCCTCGTGCCAGGCGAACAGCGCCAGCACGGCCGCTCCGCCGGCGATCGGCAGCAGCACCCGGGCCTGGATCCAGTCGCCGGTGTCGCCGCCGCGGATGATGCCGTACGCCAGGGCGACCAGGCCGACGATGGACAGCAGCACGCCGACCGGGTCGAACCGGCCCGGCTCCGGGTTGCGGGACTCGGGCACCAGCAGCGCGATCAGCGCGATCCCGGCGACGATGACCGGGACGTTGACGAAGAACACCGAGCCCCACCAGAAGTGGGCCAGCAGCAGCCCGCCGGTGACGGGGCCGATGGCCACGGCCATGCCGACCGCGCCCGCCCAGATGCTGATGGCGCGGGCCCGCTCCTGGGGCTCGAAGACGTTGGTGATGATGGACAGCGTCTGCGGCATGATCGCGGCGCCGCCCAGGCCCATCAGGGCGCGGGCCCAGATCAGCTGGTCGGGGGTGCCGGCCTGGGACGACAGCAGCGAGGCGACGCCGAAGACCGCCAGGCCGGCCAGCAGGACGCGCTTGCGGCCGATCCGGTCGCCGAGCACGCCGAAGGTGAACAGCAGGCCGGCGAACACCAGCGTGTAGGAGTTGATCGCCCACTCCAGCTGGCTCTGCGTGGCGCCGAGGCCCTGCTCGGGGTCGGCGATGGTCTTCAGCGCCACGTTGAGGATGGTGTTGTCGAGCACCACCACCAGCAGGCAGACGGTGAGCACGGCGAGGATGTACCAGCGCCGGCGGTGTATCGATTGCGGATCCAACTCTCTCCTCTGCGCGGGGATCACGGTGACGCGGGAATGCGTCGGCGATGCGCAGGCGTTACGTACGCGTTTGTCCCTTTTGACGGTACGCTCGGCCCACAAGGATACGCAACCGTAG
This sequence comes from Actinomadura rubrobrunea NBRC 15275, assembly GCF_001552235.1. Lineage (NCBI taxonomy): Bacteria > Bacillati > Actinomycetota > Actinomycetes > Streptosporangiales > Thermomonosporaceae > Actinomadura > Actinomadura viridilutea. Next base: position 26,675 of record NZ_BCQU01000021.1, read on the forward strand.
CGTTTCGTAATTTCTTCCCGCGCCGCGCCCTCCGGCGGACGTGGCGGCCGCCACGGCGTTCCGGGGGTACCCGAATCGTCCCTGCGGTGGAATCATCGGATTCGTCCGGGTACGCCACCGCGGCGCCTCGAGACTGGAGGTACATCGTGTCTTCGTCTTCCGCTGCCCAGCCCACCGCTCTCTACGGAGGCAAGGGGGACCGCCGGGTCACCGTCCGCGACATCGCCGCCGCCAAGCTGCGGCACGAGAAATGGCCCATGCTCACCGCCTACGACGCCCTCACCGCCCGCGTCTTCGACGAGGCCGGCATCCCGGTGCTGCTCGTCGGCGACTCGGCGGCCATGGTGGTGTACGGGTACGATTCCACGATCCCGGTGACCGTGGACGATCTCGTCCCGCTGGCCGCCGCCGTCGTCCGCGGCACCAAGCGCGCGATGGTGGTCGCCGACCTGCCGTTCGGCTCCTACCAGGCCGGCGTGTCGCAGGCCCTCGACTCCGCCGCCCGCTTCATGAAGGAAAGCGGCGTCCAGGCCGTCAAGGTGGAGGGCGGCCGCCGCATCCTGCCGCAGGTGGAGGCCCTGGTCGCCGCCGGGATCCCGGTGATGGGGCACCTCGGCCTGACCCCGCAGTCGGTCAACGTCCTCGGCGGCTACCGGGTGCAGGGCCGCGGCCAGGCCGGCGAGGAGCTGCTGGCCGACGCCAAGGCGCTGGAGGCGGCCGGCGCGTTCTCTGTGGTGCTCGAGTGCGTCCCCGAGGACCTGGCCGCGCGCGTCACCGACTCGCTGTCCATCCCGACCATCGGCATCGGCGCGGGCGACCACACCGACGCGCAGGTGCTGGTCTGGCAGGACATGGCCGGGCTGACGCCGCGCACCGCCAAGTTCGTCAAGAAGTACGCCGACCTGCAGACGGTGCTCGGCGACGCCGCCCGCGCCTACGCCGAGGAGGTCGTCGGCGGCCGGTTCCCCGCCCCCGAGCACGCCTACCGCTGAACCGTCCTCTCCTCACGGGCTCGTCACGGGCGCCGGTCGCCGGCGCCGCGGCGGGGCGATCCGCGCCGAGCGGGTCGCCCCGTCCGCGTGCGCGCGGGCCGCGCGGTCTCAGACGTCGGTGACGCGCAGACCCGCGTGGGCCTTGTAGCGGCGGTTGATGGAGATCAGGTTGGCGGTGAACGCCTCGACCTGGTGGGCGTTGCGCAGCCGCCCGCCGTACACGCCGCGCATGCCGGGGATGCGCCCCGCGAGGGCCTGGACGAGGTCGGTGGCCTCGCGGTCGTCCCCGAGCACCAGCACGTCCAGCTCCATCGCGTCGACGGCGGGGTCCAGCAGCAGCTTGGCGGACACGTGGTGGAACGCCGCCACCACCCGGCTGCCGGGCAGCACGGCGGCGGCCTGCTCGGCGGCGCTGCCCTCCTCGACCGGCAGCGGGTAGGCGCCGCGCTTGTCGAAGCCCAGCGGGTTGACGCAGTCGACGACGATCTTGCCGTCCAGCTCGGCGCGCACCGACTCCAGCGTGGCCTTGTGCCCCTCCCACGGCACCGCGACGATCACCACGTCGGCCTCGGCGGCGGCGACCGCGTTCTCCGCCCCCCGCACCGGCAGGTCCTCGCCCAGGTCCGCGGCGGCCTCCCGGGCCCGCTCCGCCTTCCGCGACCCGATGATCACCTGGTGCCCGGCCAGCGCGAACCGCCGCGCCAGCCCCTTGCCCTGGTCGCCGGTGCCGCCCAGGATGCCGATCGTCAGGCCGGTCACGTCGGGCAGGTCGTGCGGAGTCCTCTGCTGCTCAGTCATGGGGCCGAGTCTGCCAAACCGGTTCCGCGCCCGTTCCTCCGGCATCGGCGAACCCCCCGAGTCGCGCGCGGTCTTGCGGCACCATGGTCGATGTGGACGCCGAGCGGGTGATGATGCTGCGGGAGATTCTGTCGGCCACCGGGTGGCTGGAGCGCACCGGCGAGCTCGGCCGGGCGCTCCGGGTGAGCGCCCGCACGCCGGGCGGGCTGCTGCTGGTGGGGACCCCCGGCGACGACCCCTGGCATCTGGCCGCGCACCTCGACGACGAGAGCAGGCTGAGCCGGCTGCCCGCCCTGTCCCCCACGCTGGTGCGCTGGTCGCCGCCGAAGGACGCTCCCCCGCACCTGCGGGTGGGCCTGGAGCGGCTGGAGGCGGCCCGGCGCGGCGAGACGCTCTTCGTCGTCGCCGAGGAGGCCGCGCCGGACCCGCTGCTGGAACGGGTGAACGACGCCCGCCGCACCGGCGCGACGATCCTCGCGCTGGAGACCGGCGACCGGGAGCTGCGCGGCCTGGCGCACGAGGCCCTGACCGTCCCGCCCGACGACGCGCTGCTGACGTTCGACGGCGCCCAGCACCTGGTCAGCGCGGCCGCCGGGGAGGAGCCGCCGCGGCGGCGGTCCGGGCTCGGGCTGCGCCGCCGCCTGGCCCGCCTGCTCGACACGGTCAGCGGCCCCACCGTGGACTAGGCCCTCCCCGCCCGAGCGGATCTAGAAGTCCTCGTCCTCGTCCTGCTCGCGCCACGCCTCGTTGCGCTCGCGGGCCAGCTGGAGCGCGTTGCCCGCCGCCGCCTCCGAGCCGTAAGGCCCCATGCGGTCCTTGTTCGCGCAGCCCGGGCCGTGCTCCACCCGCAGGTGCTTGAGGCAGAACCACCAGTCGCCGTCGTCGCTCATCGCGTCCCTCCGCTCTGCGCGCGCCGCGCGCCTTGGATCGTGCCCGGATCCGGCTGACTACACTCCCAGACATGACGACCCAACTGCTCCGGCCCGGCCGTATCTCGCCCATGCGCAAGGTCCCCGCGCACATCCCGCGCCCGGAGTACGTGGGAAAAAAGCGCCCGAAGACCGGTGAACCCGACGTCAAGACTCCCGAGATCATCGAGAAGATGCGGATCGCCGGGCGCATCGCGGCGCAGGCGCTGGAGGAGGTCGGCCGGCACGTCCGCCCCGGGATCACCACCGACGAGCTGGACCGCATCGGGCACGAGTTCCTGCTCGACCACGGCGCCTACCCGTCGACGCTGGGCTACCGCGGGTTCCCCAAGTCGCTGTGCACCTCGATCAACGAGGTGATCTGCCACGGCATCCCCGACGACACGGTGCTGCGCGACGGCGACATCATCAACATCGACATCACCGCCTACATCCACGGCGTGCACGGCGACACCGACGCCACCTTCCTGTGCGGCGACGTCGACGAGGAGTCGCGGCTGCTGGTTGAGCGCACCCGCGAGGCCATGATGCGCGGCATCAAGGCGGTCGCGCCGGGCCGGGCCATCAACGTGATCGGCCGGGTCATCGAGTCGTACGCCAAGCGGTTCGGGTACGGGGTGGTGCGCGACTTCACCGGGCACGGCATCGGCACGACCTTCCACTCCGGGCTGGTGATCCCGCACTACGACGACCCCGCCGCCACCACGGTGATGCAGCCGGGCATGACGTTCACCATCGAGCCCATGCTCACGCTCGGCACCCACGACTACGACATCTGGAAGGACGGCTGGACGGTCGTCACCAAGGACCGCAAGCGCACCGCCCAGTTCGAGCACACGATCCTGGTGACCGAAGACGGCCACGAGATCCTGACCCTTCCCTGACCATTCCCGGGCCCGCCCCGAGGGTAAGAAAAGGGACCTAAGGCCACATAAGCCGCCAACCGGCTCGGGAGTGCAGCTCGATGAACGCCTCAGCGCCGTATCCGCCGCCACGGGTCCCGTCCGACAGCATGCCGCCCGGCCGGGCGGCGCTGAGCGTGACGTGGGCGGCGCTGCCGTTCCTGAGCCTGGGCTACCTGACGCCGTTCGCCTTCGCGGGGGCGGCGCTGTGGCGGCGCAACGCCCACCTGGTCGTCGCCGCCCTGGTGTACACGGCCGTCTTCGTGGCGCAGGTGGTCCTGCTCTCCCGCGCGGACGGCGAGGGCGGCCCCAGCGGGCTCGTGGGCGTGCTGACCTTCGTGCAGGCGGTGGTGGGCTGCGGGCACGCGTTCCTGGTGCGCCGCCGCGTCTTCGACCCCCACGGGCTGTCCGGCGTCGACAACGAGGCCGCCATCGAGCGGGTGCGGCGGCAGCGGGCGCTGCGGCAGAAGGCCCGCGAGCTGGCCGCGGGCGACCCGGGTCTGGCGCGCGAGCTGCGCATCGGCCGCCCCGACCTGCCGCGCGAGTACAACGACGGCGGCCTGATCGACGTCAACCACGCCCCGGCGGAGGTGCTGACGCAGCTTCCCGGCATCACCCCGGAGCTGGCCGCGCGCATCGTCAAGGTGCGGGACGAGACCGGCGGGTTCATGTCCGCCGAGGAGCTGTCGGCGCTGGTGGGGCTGCCGCCGGCGCTGACCGCGGACATGGCCGACTACGCCGTCTTCATCCGGTGAGGCCGCCCGCGACGGGGTAGGCCGTACCTCGTGGCGGCACGCAAGAAGGACGGGGCGCGGCCCGGGGGCGCCGACCCGCTGGCCGAGTACCGGAGCAAGCGCGATCATCGGCGGACCCCGGAGCCGGTTCCGGCCGACGGGCCGCTCCCCCGCGGCGACGACGACACCTTCGTCGTCCAGGAGCACCACGCGCGGAGCCTGCACTGGGACCTGCGCCTGGAGCGCGGCGGCGTGCTCGTGTCGTGGGCGGTGCCCAAGGGCATCCCGACCGCCCCGGACGCCGACCGCCTGGCCGTGCGCACCGAGGACCATCCGCTGGACTACGCCGCCTTCCACGGGGAGATCCCCAGGGGCGAGTACGGCGCCGGGACGATGACGATCTGGGACCGCGGCGTGTACGAGACCGAGAAGTGGTCCGACCGCGAGGTCAAGGTGGTGCTGCACGGTTCGCGGGTGTCCGGCCGGTACGCGCTGTTCCGCACGCGGGGCGAGAACTGGATGATCCACCGGATGGACCCGCCCGCCGACCCGGACGCCGAGCCGCTGCCGGAGGCGCCGCGGCCGATGCCCGCCGCCGAGCGGGCCCGGCTGCCGCGCGACCAGGACGCCTACGGCTTCGAGTTCGACTGGGGCGGACGGCGCCTGCTCGCCTCCATCGAGGGCGGCCGCACCCGCTTCACCGACGCGCGGGGCCGCGCGGTCGCCGGCCCGGCGGGCCTGGGCGGGCCGCTCGGCCGGGCGGTGGGCGCGCGCCCCGTCCTGCTGGACGGCGAACTGGCGCGGGTGGACGGCCGCGAGACGTACCTGATCTTCGACGTGCTCCATTTGGACGGCCGTCCGCTGCTGGACCTGCCCTACGAGCGGCGCCGCCGCGCGCTCGACGGCCTGCGCCTCACCGGCCCGCGCTGGCAGACCGCCCCGTGGTTCCCCGGCGACGGCGACGCGGTGCTCGCCGCCGCCCGCGAGCAGGGGCTGCCCGGCGTGCTGGCCAAGCGTCTGGACTCCCCGTACCGGCCGGGCGAGGACAACGACGCCTGGCGCCGCATCCCCGTCCGGTAGCCGCCGGAACCCGCCGCTCCGCGAACGCATCCAAACGGGCGGAAGCGGTCTGGCGCGTCGTCGGCGCGTCACCGCGGCGGGTGCGCGGCGGCGGGCTAAAGTCCCGCCCTGGCGACGAAACGGGTCGAAGGGCGGTAGAGCACGACATGATGGGGCAGACGCACGCCCTCTCCGGTGCGCTGGTGTGGCTGGGGGCGGTGCCCCTGCTCAGCCAGGACCGGCTGCTCGGCGAACACGCGATCTCCCTGTCGCCCGCGCAGCTGCTGGCGGGCGCGGTGGTGTGCGCGGGCGCGGCGCTGCTGCCCGACGTCGACCACCACAACGGCCGCATCGCCAACACCTTCGGCCCCGTCACCAAGAACCTGTGCAAGGGGATCGGCGCGCTGGCGGGCGGGCACCGGCAGGCCACCCACTCGATCCTGTTCGCCGTGCTGATGGGCCTGGCGATGGACTGGCTGGCCACGCATTTCGTCTACGGCTGGTGGGCGGCGCTGTTCGTCATCGTCGGGTTCGGGCTGCGCGGCATCGGCCTCGACTTCGAGGGCAAGGAGCCGCAGTCGGCGCTCGCCGACTGCGCGGTCGCGGCCCTGGCCGTCTACCTCATGCACGACCTGGACATGAGCTTCGTCGGCTTCGCGGTGGCGCTGGGCTGCCTGGCGCACGTGGCGGGCGACTGCCTGACGCCGCGGGGCTGCCCGGTGTTCTGGCCGATGACGTGGCGGGTGGAGATCCCGCTGATCCCGCGCACCGACGGCAAGGTGGAGCGGTGGGTGGTCATGCCCCTGCTGACGCTCGGCGTGGCGATCCTGACGATGCGGTCGGTCCTCGGCGAGATCGCCGCCCGCTGGCTCACCACGGGCTGACGCTCCTTACTCCATCAGGTCACTTCCGGCAGGTCACTCCAGCAGGTCACTCCAGCAGGTCGCCGAACTCCGCGCAGTGGCGGACCTTCCAGTGGTCGCCGGGCGCGAACGGGTGGCGCCCCTATCCGGGGCGGGCCCGGACGGTCGGCTGGGTGGCCTGGCGTGCGCCGGGTTGTCGGCCCTAGAAGCGGGTGACCAGGGCGATGCGGTCGTGGTCGACGAGGAAGCCGTCCGAGACGAACGTGACCTCTCCCCCGTACTCCAGGGTCGTCTCGATGATGTTGTCGACCACGTCGTCCACCACGTCGGCGCCGCGCAGCACGCCGGGCGGGCCGTCGAACGACACGAGCTCGTCGCCGCTGCGCACCGCCGGGGCGTAGTAGCCGCGCTCGACGATCAGGTGCTCGCCGCGCCCCTCCTCGACCAGGCGCATCACCTCGTCGAGGCCGGCGGCGTAGCGGTGCAGGCGGCGCGCGGCCTCCAGCTCGGCCAGCACGGCCACCTCGCGCAGATCCTCGTAGGCGTCCAGCACCGGGCGCGCCAGGCGGGCCAGGGCGCTCGGCGGCGTGCCGTCGTGGCTCCCGTCGATGCGGCCCGCCACCGTGATCCGCGACCCGGCCAGCTGGTCGAACAGCGCCTGCAGCCGGGTCACGCCCGCGACCACCACCGGGCGCCGGTCGCGGGCCAGCACGGCCTCCAGCCGGGCCACGACCTCGCGCAGGAGCTGCCTCTGGCGGTGGCGCTCGTCGCCGTGGGGCACGCCGCGCGGCGCCTGGCGCTTGGCGCCCCCCTCGTCGACCGGCGCGGGTTTCACGGGGAAGCCGTGGCGCACCATCTCCGTCAGCTCGCCGCCGCGCCCGTCCCACAGCCGCGTCTCCTGGTCCGACAGCGCCAGCAGCCAGTAGCGCGTCGTGCGGGAGCAGGCGGCGATCAGGTCGCGGGTGGCGAACGTGGTGTCGACGACCACCCGCTGGTCCACCGGCTGGTCCACGGCGTAGACGTGGTGCTCGCCGCCGGGCGCGGCGAACAGCGCCAGGCCCTCGGCGTGCGCCGGGCCGGCGTCGGCGGCGGCCCGCTCCAGGCCGCGCATCACGTCGTCGGCGACGTCCGGCCCGACCCGCGGGTCGGAGTGCAGCCGCCGGCGGGCCTCGGCGAGCAGGTTGCGCAGGCGGATGGAGTCCTGGCGGCTGTTGGGCGTGCGGCGCTCGGTCGGCAGCAGCACCGACACGGCCGGGTAGGCGCGCGGTTTGCGCAGTTCGGAGAGTGTGGCGGCGTCCATGATCCCCCGATCTCATGTCCGTCGACGCTAGGTCCCTCATTTGTAACGAAAGCTGGGCAAAAAGTGCGCAATGGTTCGGTGCGGGGATCGTCACCGGTTCGGGGGCGGCGGCGCTCCGGGCGCGCGGCGGTGCGGGGGTCGAGCAGGTCCGCGCGGGGACAATCGCGGGCATGAGGTTCCTCCACACAGGTGCCCGGGCGGGCGCCGCCGTGCTGGCAGGCGTCCTGCTGGCGGGCGGATGCTCAGGCGGCGACGGCTCCCCGGCCCCGGCGGGGCGCGCGGGCGACGCGACGGCCGTGGCGGTCGCGCCCGCGGCGGCGACGCTCGAGCAGCAGTTCGAGCGGGTCGTCGCCAAGGTCCTGCCGTCGGTGGTGCAGATCCGCACCGATCGCAGCGAGGGATCCGGCGTCGTCTACGACCGCCGCGGCCACATCGTCACCAACGCCCACGTCGTCGCCGGCGCGCGGCGGATCGAGGTGATCGCCGCCAGCGGCGGCAAGCCGCTGCCCGCCACGCCGGTGGGCGCCTTCGTCCCCGACGACCTGGCGGTGGTGCGGGTCGACGGCGCCGGGCTGCGCCCCGCCGCGTTCGGCGACTCGAGCAGGCTGCGCACCGGGCAGATCGTGCTGGCCATGGGCAACCCGCTGGGCCTGTCCGGGAGCGTCACCAACGGGATCGTCTCCGCGCTCGGCCGCACCGTGACGACCAAGCGCGAGGGCGCCTTCCCCGGCGCGACGATCGGCAACGCCATCCAGACCAGCGCGCCGATCAACCCCGGCAACAGCGGGGGCGCGCTGGTCACGCTGAACGGCGAGGTGATCGGCATTCCCACCGCCGCCGCGTCCGACCCGCGGATCGGCGGCACGGCCGTCGGCATCGGCTTCGCCACCCCGAGCAGCACGGTCCGGTCGATCGTCCCGCAGCTCATCGCGGACGGCCGGGTGAGCCGGTCCGGGCGGGCGGCGCTGGGCGTCACGATCCGCACCGTCCTCGACCCCGAAAGTCTCGAGCAGACGGCCGTGGGCGTGGTCGAGGTCACTCCCGGCGGCCCGGCCGACAAGGCGGGCATCCGGCCCGGCGACCTGATCCTCGCCGTGAACGGGACGGCCACGCCCGGCCAGACCGCGCTGGCCGAGGTGCTGGCGCGGCTGCGTCCGGGCGACACGGCCGAGGTACGGCTCCAGACCGCGGACGGCGCCGCCCGCACCGTGAAGGTCACCCTGGGCGAGCTGCCCGGCGGCTGACCTTCCGCGCGTCCGCGTCGACGGCGGCGGGGCCGCCCGTGCCGGCCGCGGGCGGCCCCGCGCGCGGGACCGCCCGATGCCCGTCACGCCCCGTGCAGCACCAGGCGCTGGCGGGAGTAGTCGACGGTCACTTTGCCGAAGCGGCGCAGTTCGTCCGAGCCGAGCAGGCCGGACACGCGGTCGTCGCCGACGTCGGTCACCACCAGCGTCCGGCTCCGCAGCGGCCGTCCGCCGACCCGCCACTCGCGCAGCCGCACCATCGGCGCCACCGTGGTGCCGCCCACGCCGCGCACATTGGCGCTCTGCCCCGTCTCGGGCAGGCCGAGGCGGTCCGCCAGGCGCCGGTCCACCGAGGAGGAGGACGCGCCCGTGTCGAGGATGAACTCGTAGGGGCCGTACCCGTTCACGCTCACCGGGACGAGCACGATCGTCGCGCCGTCCCGGTTGATGATCCGCAGCGGGACGGTGACGGCGTCCGCCGCCGCGGCGCGGTGGGCGGGGGTGACCACCGAGGCGTGCGTGGACCGGGCCGCCGGAACGATCTCGGCGTTGTCGACGCAGGCCGACCCCGCCAGCGCGGCCGCCACGGCCGCCGGCGCGAGCACCCGCGCGATCCGATTCCAGGACATCCGCGCCCCCCATGCCCGACATACGGGTGATCACGGACCTTCCCGGATAGCGGCCGAACTAACTCCTCGCCTGGTCCGCGCGGACCGGGCGCGAATGTCGGAGGCGGGAGTTCTGTACGCCGCGCGGACGCGGCCTCATTTGAGGCGCTCGATCACCGGGGCGAGGGCGTCGACGTACGGAGCGTGCACGACGACGTAGGTGAAGCCGTAGCGCTCCCGCCGCTCCCGCAGCTGCTCGGCCATCTGCTCCACGGTGCCGAACAGCACGAACGGGCAGTCGAGCACCTGCTCGACGGTGAAGTGGGGCAGCAGCCCGGCGGCGAGCCGTTCGGCGGCGGCGCGCCGGTCCGACGTGATCTCCACGTACTGCAGCAGGACGTTCAGCTCCAGCTCGGCGAAGCGGTCGCCGGCCCGCTCCCGCACGTACCGCACCCGGTCGTCGGCCTGCTCGGCGTCGCCCAGCAGGAACGTGCCGGGCGGCTTGCCCGGCGCCTGGTACACCCCGGCGAGGCCGACGATGTCGGCGTGCCGGACGGCCTGGTCGAGGACGCGGTCGCCGGTGCCGCCGATCAGCAGCGGCGGGCCCGAACCGCCGAAACCGGACTTCTGCACCGGCGCCAGGGGCGTCAGGCCGTGGGCGGCGTCGCGTTCGGCCCGTTCCGGATAGCCCGGCTCGGCGAACAGCCGGCCCAGCTCCTCCACCAGGGCCGCCATCCGGTCCACCCGCGCGCCGAACGGCTCCCAGGGGATGCCCGCCCGGTCGAACTCCCACTTCATGTGCCCGGCGCCGAGGCCGAGTTCGACGCGTCCGCCGGTGAGCCGGTCGGCCGTGGCGACCTCCCGCGCCAGCAGGTGGGCGTTCCAGAACGCCTCGTTGAGCACCAGCGCGCCCACGCGCAGCCGCTCGGTGGCCTCGGCGGCGGCGACCATGGTGGGGAACGGCGCCGGGCCGCCGAGATGGTCGGGCACCAGGGCGACGTCGTACCCGCGGGACTCGGCCTCACGGCACCGCCGGACGAACGAGTCCCGGTCCTTCAGGTCGAAGAAGTTGAACCCGAATCGGAAGTCGCGCATGCCGATCAGCCCACCACACCACTGCACAAAATGTACAGAACGTACGCTCTGAGCAGAAGCGGCGGGCGGGTCGCCGGACCGGCGTCAGGTCCGAGAGGCGTCCTCCTCGGCGCCGGCGGAGCCGGACTCCTCGGCTCGGCGTCCCCGCCCGCCCTGGCGGGCCCGCCGGTCGCGTTCGGCCAGCATGGCGAGCCGGGCGTTGTAGGCGGCCAGCTCGTCGTCCTCGTCCACCGACTCGCCGCGCGCGGCGCGTTCGGCGCTGCGCGCGGCGGCGCGGTCGGCCCTGCGGTCCAGGCGACGCGCCTGCCGCTGGTCGTCCAGGTACCACTGGAACGCCATGACCACCAGCACGAGGAACGTGGGGATCTCGCCGAAGCCCCACGCGATGCCGCCGCCGGTGTGCTGGTCCTTCAGCAGCGCATCGGCCCACGGCGGGGCGACGGCGGTGTACCAGCCGCGCGCCAGGGGCTCGCCGAGGTTCATCACCGCCAGACCGAAGAAGGCGTGGAACGGCATCGTGACGAACAGCAGCAGCACCCGCCACGGGTAGCCCAGCCGCCGCGGCGCCGGGTCGACGCCGATCAGCACCCAGAAGAACAGCGACCCGGCCAGCAGGAAGTGCACGGTCATCCAGACGTGCCCCAGGTGGTTGCGCATCGCGCCCTGGAACAGCGGCGTGAAGTACAGCACGAACGTGCTCGCCACGAAGTTCACGGTGGCGACGGCCGGGTGGGTGACGACGGCGGTGTAGCGGCTGTGCAGCAGCGCCGTCAGCCATTCGCGCGGCCCCCGGTCGCCGCGGATGCGCGCGGGCCGCAGGGCGCGCAGCGCCAGCGTGACGGGGGCGGCGGCGACCAGGAAGATCGGCGACAGCATGGACAGCACCATGTGCTCGACCATGTGCACGCTGAACAGCACCGGCGCGTACCGGGCGACCCCGGTCTGGGTGACGGCGACGATGGTGAGCAGGCCGAGCAGCCAGGACAGGGTGCGCAGGACCGGCCAGGAGTCGCCGCGGCGGCGCAGCCGCACCACGCCCGCCAGGTAGAGCGCGCCGAGCACGACCACCAGCGCGGCGAAGAAGAAGTCGAACGTCCACAGCGTCGCCAGCCGCCCCGGCGTGAGCGGCGGGGGGACCGGGAAGCCGAGCAGCACCTCGGCGGGCGTCAGCTCGCCGGCCGGGGCGGGCGGCGCGGTGCGGGCCAGCGCCACCGCCAGGCCCATGGTGGCGGCCATCACGGCGGCCTCGACGCCGGCCAGCCGGGTCAGCGCCCAGGGCCGGCCCGCGGCCAGCTCGGGCAGCGTCCTCTTGCGGTGCCACCAGCCGAACCAGCCCAGCGCGGCGAACGCGGCCATCTTGCCGACGGCCAGCCGCCCGTACTCGCTGCCGAACAGCTCGCCCGGGCCCTGCAGGCGGGCGATGACGTTCACCAGTCCGCTGACCCCCACGGCGACGTAGCACCACAGCGCCATGCGGCTGAACCGGTCGGCCATGACGTCCAGGCGCGCCCGCCGGGTCAGCCCGTGCGCGGTCAGCACGGCCAGGCCGCCCACCCAGGGGGCGACCGCGACGACGTGCAGGGCGACGCCGGTGACGGCGACCGAGTGGTTGGCGGCCGACGCGGAGTGGCCGGTCAGCGGGGGCGGCAGCAGCGCGACGCCCGCGACCGCGAGCAGGCCGAACGCCGCCGCCGGCGTGGTGGTGGTGCGGCCCAGCAGCGCGACGACCACCGCCAGCAGCACCACCAGCATGAGCGCGGTGCCCTGGGAGATCTGCCCGACGTAGGTGCTCAGCTCGCTGCCGGTCACCACCTCCACGACCGGCCGGCCCAGCACGTCCGCGACGGTGAAGACGAGGGTGGCCGCCGCCGCGGCGGCCCACGCGGCCGCCGCCCACGACGCGGCGCGCAGGTACTCCAGGGCGTCCCGCGACAGGCGCGGCGTCTCCTTGCGGCCGTCGGACTCCAGGGGCAGCAGCGCGACGGCGGCGACGAGCGCGCCGACGGTCAGGGCCGCGCCGAGGTCCATCGCCAGCCGCGCGATCGGCAGGCCCCAGCGGGTCGCCGCGCCGGCGTCGGCGATGCCGGGGATGACCTTCTCCGCCACGGCCCCGCCGAGGACGAGGCCCGCCGTGAGCACGGCGAAGCCCGCGGCCAGGGTCGTGATCCCGAAGCGCAGGACGGCCGCCGTGCCCGTGCCCTTCTCCGCGGCCGTCGCGGTGCTCTTACTCGCCACCGTCCACCGATCCGTCGTCTCGGGGCCCCGCGGTCCGCCCCGCGTTCTGCCCGCGCTCCCAGTCGCGCTTGGCGCGGAACACCATCGCCATGCCGATGCCGATCCCGATGACCAGCCCGATCAAGATCATGAGCCAGGGGACGCCGCCCTGCCCGCCGTCGCCCGCCGCGGCGGAGGCGGCGGCGCGACCGGGCGGCGGCGCCGGGGTGCGGGCGGACGCGGGCGCCGCGAGCAGCCCCGCGGACGCCGCGGCCGAGATCATGACGACGCCGAGCAGGCGGCAGGTCGCGCGACGCAGCACGCTGATGTTCATGAGCGGCCGGGATTCTCCAGGAGGTCCGATGTCTGCCTCAACCCTACTGACGGTCCGCCGAGGCCGCGCCGGGGGTCACAGTGCGGCGAGGACGTGGGCGCGTCCGTGGGCGGCGAACTGCTCGAGCAGCGCCGCGGCGTCCGCCTCCTCCAGGGGGCGGTAGGCGAGGTCGCGGCCCGGGCGCCACCAGACCGGGTCGCCGGTCCGCCAGTGCGCGCGGCGCAGCGGGCGCTTGTCGACCTTGCCGGTGGCGGTCAGCGGCATGGACGGCACCACGCGGACGAACCGCGGGGCCCACTTGGTGCCCAGGTCGGGCTGCGCCGCCAGGAACCCGGCGAACGCCTCCGGGTCGAACGGCCGTCCGTCCAGCTCCAGCGCCGCCATCGCCTGGTCGCCGGTGCGCGGGTCGGGGACCGGGTAGACCGCGCACATCACGACGGGCTCCCAGCGGGACAGGATGCGTTCGACGGGCGCTGCGGCGAAGTTCTCGCCGTCCACGCGCAGCCGGTCGGCGCCGCGCCCGGCGAAGTGGAAGAAGCCGTCGGCGTCGCGGTAGCCGAAGTCGCCGCTCCAGTACATGCCGTCGCGGACGCGTTCGGCGTCGGCCTCCGGGTCGTTGTAGTAGCCCTCGAACGCGGCGGCCGCGTTGCGCCCGACGATCTCGCCGATGGCCTCGTCGGCGTTGAGCAGCGCGCCGTCGGGCCCGAAGCGGGCGCGCGGGCATTCGGCGCCGGTGCGCGGGTCGAGGATCGCCACGTCGAGCCCGGGCGGCGGGACGCCGAGGGCGCCCGGGGGCGCGTCGGGCGTGCGGCGCAGGGAGACGGCGCCCTCGCTCGACCCGTACCCCTCGATGATCCGGCAGCCGAAGCGTTCGGCGAACCGGCTCATGTCCCGAGGGGACGCCTCGGTGCCGAACGCGGTCTCCAGCGGGTTGTCGGCGTCGTCGGGCCGCGGCGGGGTGGCGAGGATGTAGGCCAGGGCGCGGCCGACGTAGTTGAAGTACGTGACGCCGTAGCGGCGCACGTCGGCCAGGAACCCGGAGGCGGAGAACCGGCGGCGCAGCGCGATCGTGGCGCCGGCGTGCACGGCCATCGCCGCGTTCGCCATGATCGCGTTGCCGTGGAACAGCGGCATCGCGCAGTACGCGACCGACTCGCGGCGAAGGCCCATCATGGCCGACTGCCGCGCGATGTCCGCCAGTCTGCCCTGGCTGCAGATCACCGCCTTGGGCCGCCCGGTGGAGCCGGACGTGAACAGCAGGAGCAGCCGGTCGCGCGGCGCGACGTGGACGGGTTCGGGGTCTCCGTCGGGCAGCGCGTCCCGGTAGGCGGGGTCGTCCACGCGGAGCACGGGTCCGCGCCACAGCCCCTCCAGGAGCGGGGCGTGGGCGGAGTCGGTGACGATCAGGTCGCAGTCGGTGTGGCGGATGTCGGCGGCGAGCTCGGCGCCGCGCCGCGTCGGGTTGACGCCGACCAGAGTGGCCCCCGAGAGCGCCGCCGCGCCGAGCCAGAACACGTACTCGGGCACGTTGTCCAGCAGGACGCCCACGTGCACGGGACGGCTCCCCGGGCGGCCGCCCGGGGACGGATGCAGGTCGCGCAGCATCCGCGCCCGGGCGCCCGCGGCCCGCACGGTCTCGACCCAGGTGTACGACTCGTCCTCGAAACGCAGGCCGACGCGGTCGTCGGCGGCGCGGTCCATCAGCAGTTCCGCGAACGTCGCCCTCGCCACGCCGCGAGCGTGACACCAAGCGGTTGCTTGGTCAAGGTCGTGCGGCCGGTCGAAGGAGCGGCGTCAGCAGTCGCAGCAGCAGCAGTCGCAGGAGCCGTCGCAGCCGCAGTCGTCGCAATGCCGCGTGCACCAGCAGCGGTCGGAGCAGGGCTTGCCGTGGTACTTGCTCCACTTGGGCTGGTAGACGCCGCAGGTGAGGCACACGAGCGTTCCGGTGAAGCACGGGATCGGGAATCCGGGGCGCTGGGGACGGCCCTTCCCGCCGAACATGCCGCCGTCGTACATGCCGCCGTCGTACATGCCGCCGCCGAAGCCCCCGCCGCCGTCGACGGGCGGGTAGTCGCCGCCTCCGCGACCGCCCCCGTGAGCGCCTCCGTGACCGCCGTGACCGCCGTGCCCGCCGGGCGGCGGGGGCGGCGGGTAACCGCCTTGCGGCGGGTACGGGCCCTGCGGAGGGTAGGGGCCGTGGGGCCCGTGGCCGCCCGGCGGATAGGCGTTGAAGACGCGCTCGATCGAACGCCGCACCTCCCGGTCGAGCAGGGCCCGCACCAGGCGGCGGTCCTCCATCTCCGCATCGGCCAGCGCCAGCCGCAGTCCGTGCGCCGCCTCCTCGCACAGGCGGCGCGCCTCGGCCGCGTCGGTGCCGGTGGCGACCAGCGGGTTGTAGGCGCCCGTGGCCAGGTCGTCCGCCAGGTCCTCCACCGCGTCCAGCAGGTGCGCGATGCGGCCGAAGAAGCGGCCCGCCTCCGCGAGCGCCTCGGCGTTGCGCTCCCGCCCGGCCAGCACGGCGGTGTGGGCGAACACCGCCGCCACGGCCGCCTCGGTCGGCTCGGTCAGCTCCAGCAGGCTCAGCCCGCCGACCGCCTCCAGCTCCGACTGCCGCGCCACCGCATCGCGCAGCACCGCGGGATCGAACCCCACCGCGGCGCCGGTGCGCGTCCCGGCGGCGTCCCACCGGTCGGCCATCCTCGCGGCGGCCGCGGCGACCAGGCGGCGCGCGTACGGGCCGTCGCCGTCGGCCACGTGGTCGCGGGCCTTCCCGGCGGCCAGCAGCAGCGACGCGGCGGCGGCCAGCCGCGCGCCCTCCGCCCGCGCCGCCACCACCTCGGCGCCGCGCATCCCCCGCAGCGCGCACGGCCCGGCCTTGCGGCGCGGCGAGCGCTCCGGCCGCTGCGCCTCCACCAGCACCGACACCAGGACCCCGTCGTAGTTGGCGGCCAGCCGCGCGGCCTGCCCGTGCTCGGCGCGGAGCGTCAGGCAGAGCCCGCACAGATGCGCCGTCCAGTCCTTGAACAGCGGCCCGCACAGCACATGCCGGCACGGCCGCACGACACCGAACACGCTCGGCGCCCTCCCCCACTCGATGGACCGCGAACAATCTCACGGACGTGATCATCGAGCGGCCGGTTCCGCCGAACCCGCCCCGTCGGCGGGATCCGCGCGGCGCCCGCCGGAGGCTAGACGCCGGCGCAGGCCAGCGCCCGCCGGTAGGCGGCCAGGCGCGACTCCTCGGCGGCGCCCGTCTCGGCGAGCAGCTCGGCCAGGTCGAACCAGGTCTGGGCGGCGACCCGGGACGACTCCATCTCCTCCAGATGGGTGGCGGCGGTCGTCAGCACCTCGACGGCGCGGTCGCGGCGGTCCGTCCGCACCAGCGCCTCGCCCAGCACGGTCAGCGCCCCGGCGGCCGCCCGGCGCGGGGCGTCCCCGAGCAGGTCCAGCGCCTCCTCGGCCAGCGCCACCGCCTCGGCGGGGCGGCCCAGCGCGATCTCGGCGCGGGCCAGCTCGGTCAGGCACCACGCCACGTCGATCTCCCCGGCGGCGCTGGTGTTGATCTCGCTGCGGACCCGGCCGAGCAGCTCGCGGGCCTCCTCGGCCCGCTCGGGCCGGGCGCGCAGCAGCAGGCTGGCGTACACCACGCGCAGCCGGTTCAGGTTGCGCGGGTCCTCGTCCTCGCCCGCCAGCAGCAGCGCCCGCTCGGCCAGCGACACGCCCTCCTCGTAGTCGCCGCGCACCTCCGCGACGTAGGCCGCCTCCCAGCAGGCGGCCATGCGGGCGCGCGGGCTGCCGACGCGCTCGGCGCGCTCGACGAGCTGGGCGGCCAGCTGGCGGGCCCGCACCAGGTCGCCGCGCTGGATGAACGCCGCCAGCAGCGTGGCGCCCAGGTGCACGGCCGCGTCGGTGGTGTCGTGCCCGCTGGCGGCGAGCCGGCGCAGCGCGTCCTCGGCGACCTGCACGCTCGCGCTGATGTCGCCGCGTTCGCGCAGGCAGCGGCTCAGGGCCACGTGCACCCGGGCCCAGTGGTCCAGGTCGGCCTCGGGGTTGGCCTCCTCGGTCAGCTCGCGCAGGCCCGCGATGGCCGCCTCCAGGTCGCCCGACGCCTCCAGGGCCAGCGCGTGGCCCCAGCGGGCCTGGTGCAGCATCTCCGGCAGGGCGACGGCGTCGGCGTTGGCCAGCACCTCGGCGAAGCGGGCGCGGGCCTCGGCGGGCGCGCCGTTCTGCAGCGCGATCTCGGCGTAGTCGAGGGTGACGCGCAGCTCGTCGACGACGTCCTCGCTGACGCCGCTGACCAGGTAGGTCGGAGAGCAGTTCAGCTTGGCGGCCAGCAGCTCGATGACGCTGGGCGCGGGGACCCGTTTGTCGCTCTCGATCAGAGAGATGTAGCTGTCGGACAGCTCCGGGAACGCGAGCTGGGCCTGGCTGATGCCCTGCCGGATGCGCAGCGCCCGGATGCGCTGCCCCAGTGTCTCCCGCTCCATCGCAACACCACCGCCTAGTCTCCAACCGCAGAGGTCTCACCGGAAGACCCGCACCAGGGCAGGGTATAGGGCGAGACCCGTACGGCGCTGCCGCTCTTTTGCAGTGCATCTTGCGGCGCATCTTGTGGAATTGCCATCTGGGAACGCTCCACCCGTGTCCGGTATTACGGGGGCATGAGTGTGAGCACGCATGTCCTCGACACCACGCGAGGCCGTCCCGCGGCGGGGGTCCCCGTCCGACTCGACCACTATGAGGGCGACACCTGGCGGCCGCTCGCCGAGGCGGTCACCGACGGCGACGGACGCTGGGCCGCCCCGCCGGACGCGGGGTCGGTCGACGGCACCTACCGGCTGCGCTTCGGCACCGGCCCCTACTTCGCCGAACGCGGCGAGACCTGCTTCTACCCCGAGGTGTGCGTGATCTTCACGATCGCCGACGCGGGCCGGCACCACCACGTCCCGCTGCTGCTCAGCCCGTACGGCTACAGCACCTACCGGGGAAGCTGAGGCCTCGCCCGCCGAGCGGCGGCCCTACCAGGAGAAACAGGGACAGCCGCGAACAATTACCCTGTGGCCCGCGGTCTCGCGTCCGCGCCCGCGGGCCGGCACCGCACCCTTCCCATCGTCCGTCCCCCTGAATCGGAGCGCGCGCTGATGTCGCACGTCAACACAGGCGGGCCCGGCACGCCGTCCGCCGGCGCCACCGGGCCGTCCGACACCCCGCCGTCCCCCCGCGGCGCCCTCGACCGCTTCTTCGAGCTGTCGGCGCGCGGGACGACCGTGCCGCGCGAACTGCGCGGCGGCGTCACCACGTTCTTCGCGATGGCCTACATCATCGTGCTGAACCCGCTCATCCTGGGCGGGGCGAAGGACGTCACCGGCGCCACCCTGTCGATCCCGCAGCTGACCAGCATGACCGCGCTGTCCGCGGCGATCGCCACGGTGATCATGGGCCTGGTCGGCAACGCGCCGCTGGCGCTGGCCGCGGGCCTGGGCATCAACGCGGTGGTGGCCTTCCAGGCCGCGCCGGTGATGACCTGGGAGCAGGCCATGGGCCTGGTGGTGCTGGAAGGCGTGATCATCGTGCTGCTGGCGGTGACCGGCGTGCGCGAGGCGATCATGAATGCGATCCCGCTGGCGCTCAAGCACGCCATCGCGGTCGGCATCGGCGCGTTCATCGCGCTGGTCGGCCTGGTGGACGCCAAGTTCGTCAGCTCCCAGGCGGGCAGCCCCCCGCTGTCGCTCGGCACCGGCGGGCGGCTGACCGGCTGGCCGGCGGTGGTGTTCGCGTTCGCGCTGCTGGTGATGATCGTGCTGTACGTGCGCAAGGTGCCCGGCGCCATCCTCATCGGCATCGTCGCCGCGACCGTGCTGGCGGTCATCATCGAGGCGGCGGCCGACGTCCCCAAGGACGCCTGGGGCCTGGTCGTCCCGACGGTCCCCGACCGGCTGTTCGCCGCCCCGGACTTCTCCCTGTTCGGGCGGATCGACGTGTTCGGCGGGTTCGGCCGCGCCGGGTTCGTCACCGCGCTGGTGGTGCTGTTCACGCTGGTGCTGTCGGGGTTCTTCGACGCGATGGGCACCATCCTCGGCATCAGCGACGAGGCGGGCCTGGTCACCGAGCGCGGCGAGGTCCCGCGGCTGGGCCGCATCCTGTCGGTGGACGGCCTGTCGGCCGCGCTGGGCGGCGTGACCAGCTCGTCCGCCAACACCGTCTACGTGGAGTCGGCGGCGGGCGTCGGCGAGGGCGCCCGCACCGGCCTGGCCAACCTGGCGACCGGGGCGCTGTTCGCGGTGACGCTGTTCCTGACGCCGCTGGCGGCCACCGTGCCGTCCCAGGCCGCCGCGCCCGCCCTGGTGCTCGTCGGCGCGCTGATGATGACGCAGGTCGCCAAGCTGGACTGGGACGACCTGGACGTCGCGATCCCGGCGTTCCTCACCATCGTGTTCATGCCGTTCACCTTCTCCATCACCAACGGCGTCGGCGCCGGCATCGTCGCCTACACGGTGGTGAAGGCGGCTCGCGGCCGCTGGCGGGAGGCGGGCTGGCTGCTCCCGGTCATCTCGGTCGTCTTCCTTCTGTATTTCGGTTTGGACGTCGTGGAGCGGCTTCTGGGTGTCAAATAGTTCCCTATGGCATAAGCATTAGGTAGGGCTTCACCGAACCCCGGTGCGAAAGGCGTGGCTGTGGTCTCCCCGGACACCCCCTCCGACCTCTCCCCGCCGGGTCATGTCCTGATCGCCCCCGACCGGTTCCCCGGCTCCCTGACGGCGCCGGAGGTGGCCCGGCACCTGGCCGCGGGGCTGCGCCGCGTCCGCCCCGACGTGCCGCTGGTGGAGCTGCCGGTCGCCGACGGCGGCGACGGCACCGCCGAGGCCGCCGTCGCGTCCGGCTGGCGGCGGGTGGAGGTGAAGGTGTGCGGGCCGACGGGCCTGCCGGTGACCGCGTGCCTGGCGCTGAACGACGGCACCGCCGTGGTGGAGCTGGCCGAGGCGTCGGGCGAGCGGCGGCTGCCCGGCGGCAGACCGCAGCCGCTCACCGCCACCAGCCTGGGCACCGGCCAGCTCGTCGCGCACGCGGTGCGGCTGGGCGCGCGGCGCATCGTGCTGGCCGTCGGCGGCGGCGCCTGCGCCGACGGCGGCGCCGGGCTCGTGCAGGGCCTCGGCGGGCGGCTGCTGGACGCCCTCGGCAAGGACCTGCCGCCGGGCGGCGCCGCGCTGCGCTCCCTGCACGCGATCGACCTGCGCGGCATGCCCGACCTGTCGAACGTGGAGGTGATCCTGACCGGCGGCCCGGCCGGGCCGCTGCTGGGCCGCGACGGCGCGGCCAGCGTCGCGGGCCGCCGGGCGGGCGCCGGACGCGAGGAGATCCGGGCGCTGGACGCGGGCCTGCGCCGCTGGGCCGACCTGGCGGAGGCGGCGGCCCGCACCGCCGTGCGGGACCGGCCGGGCGCGGGCGCCGCGGGCGGCGTCGGGTTCGCCGCGCTGGCGTTCCTGGGCGCCCGCGTCGAGGACGGCACCGCGCTGATGCTCGACCTGCTCGGCTTCGCCGACCGGGCGCGCGGCGCGCGGCTGGTCGTCACCGGGGAGGGCTCGCTGGACGCGCGGACGCTGCGCGGCCGTAGCACGGTCGGCGTGGCCCGCGCCGCCGCCCGCGCCCGCGTCCCGGCGGTCGCGGTGGCCGACCGCCGGGGGCTGACCGGCGAGCAGCTGCGCCGGGCCCGCATCCAGGCCGTGTACGCCCTGGCCGACATCGAACCCGACGCGGACCGGCGCGTCCGCCAGGCCGGTCCGCTGCTGGAGCAGCTGACCGTCGCGATCGCCGACGAGTGGCTGCCGCGGCGCCGCCCGCGCCGCTCCTGACACCGTCCCCTCCCCGCTCCCCCACCGCGCCGGGCGTCCATCGCGACTCCCGCGCCGCCGCGCCGACCTGCGCCGCAGGGGCTTTTTGGGGCGGATGAGACGGATCGTTCTGGTCGGGTTCGTAGTGCTAACACGTCGTTTACATGGTGTTAGCAACTACGGGAACACTTGTACACAGTGAACATGGCGAGGCGGCGCGGTCAGCCCGCACCCTTGAGCCGTATCCCCAGGTCGACGATGACGGAGGGCACTGTGAAGGTCGGGGTACCCCGCGAGGTCAAGAACCACGAATACCGGGTAGCGATCACCCCCGCGGGGGTGCACGAGCTGACGCGCCGCGGGCACGAGGTGTTCATCGAGCGCGGCGCGGGCCTCGGGTCGGCGATCCCGGACGAGGAGTACACCGCCGCGGGCGCCAAGATCCTCGACGGCCCGGACGAGGTCTGGGGCGAGGGCGAGCTGATCCTCAAGGTCAAGGAGCCCGTGGCCGAGGAGTACCACCGCATGCGCCGCGGGCAGACGCTGTTCACCTACCTGCACCTGGCCGCGTCCCGCGCGTGCACCGACGCGCTGCTGACGTCCGGTGTCACCGCGATCGCCTACGAGACCGTCCAGCTGCCCGACCGGTCGCTGCCGCTGCTCGCGCCGATGTCGGAGGTGGCCGGACGGCTGGCCGCGCAGGTCGGCGCGTACAACCTGATGCGCTTCAACGGCGGCCGCGGCGTGCTGCCCGGCGGCGTGCCGGGCGTGGCCCCCGCCAAGGTGGTGGTGATCGGCGGCGGCGTGTCCGGGCTGAACGCCGCGCAGATCGCGGTCGGCATGGGCGCGGACGTGACGGTCCTCGACCTCAACCCCGACCGGCTGCGCCAGATCGACGCGATCTACCAGGGCCGCGTCCGCACCCTGATGTCCAGCGCGTACGCCATCGAGCGGGAGGCCCGCGCCGCCGACCTGGTGATCGGCGCGGTGCTCATCCCGGGCGCCAAGGCGCCCAAGCTCATCTCCAACGACCTGGTCGCGGCGATGAAGCCCGGGTCGGTGCTGGTGGACATCGCCATCGACCAGGGCGGTTGCTTCGAGGACTCGCGTCCCACCACGCACGCCGACCCCACCTACACGGTGCACGAGTCGGTGTTCTACTGCGTGGCGAACATGCCGGGCGCGGTGCCCAACACCTCCACCTACGCCCTCACCAACGTGACGCTGCCGTACGCGGTGGCCATCGCCGACAAGGGCTGGCGCGGCGCCCTGCGCGACGACCCGGCCCTGGCGCTCGGCCTGAACGCCCACGACGGCGCGCTGACGAACGGGCCGGTCGCGGAGGCCCACGGCCTGGACCACGTCTCCGTGGAGTCGGTCCTGGCCTGACGTCGGGCGTCCCGTCGGCGACGGGACGCCGCCCGGGCGCGTTCGTCAGTCGTCGGCGACGTGCACGTCCACCACGGCGCTGGTCCCGGACTCCACCGCCTCGAGCGCGCGGCGCAGGGCCGGGACCAGTCCCGCGCGGTCGCGCACGGTCTCGCCGTGCGCGTGGCAGGCGCGGGCGACCGCGGCGAAGTCGGGCGGGGTGCGGAACCGGGTGCCCACCGCCTCGCGGCGCGACGCGGACACGCCGTCCGGGAACAGCTCGAACACGGGAAGCCGGCTGGCCAGGTACCCCCCGTTGTTCAGCACCACCGCGAGGATCGGCGCGTCCGCCTCCGCGGCCAGGCACAGCGCCGCCGTCGGCACCCCGAACATGAAGCTGCCGTCGCCGACGACGGCGACGACCCGCCGGTCCGGCGCGGCGAGCTTCACTCCGACCGCGCCGCCGAGCCCCCAGCCCAGCCCGGGGGCGCCCGCCCCGTCGAGGGTGCCGGGCAGTTCGCGGTGCAGGACCTCCGCCAGGACGGGGGCGTTGGTGACGGCCTCCTCCACCACGATGTCGTCCACGCGCAGCACCGTGTTCAGCGCCGCGGCCACGGCGCGCGCGGTGAGGGCGTCTCCGGCGGACGCCGGCGGGTCGCCGTCGGACGGCTCGCCGCACGGATGCCCCGCCCACTTCGTTCCCGGGTCGATCTCGCCGAGGGCGTCGGCGACCTGCCGCAGGACGGTCGCCCCGTGCGCGGCGACGGACACGTCGGCGGGGAACGTCCACAGCGGCATGTCCTCCCACAAGGGGTCGGGGGCGATGTGGACGATCGTGGCGTCGGGGCGGGGCCGGACGTACTTCGGGATCCACGGCGTCGCGCAGTCGGCGACGAGGACGAGGTCGGCCTCGGCGACGTGGCGCCGCGCGGCGGCGGTGCCGCGCACGGCCCTCGGGTGGGTCGTGGGGATGTTCAGGCAGCCGCTCTCCGGCGTGTCGACGACGCGGACGCCGGCCAGGTCGGCGAGCCGCGTCACGGCGGCCAGACCGCCGGGCCGCCGGCCGGTCTTGGCGGTGACCAGCAGGGGCCGTTCGGCCCGCGCCAGCAGGTCGGCGATGCGCCGCACCGTCTCGGCGTCGGCCGCGGGCGGGTCGGGCACGGCGTAGCCGTCGGTGCGGCCGAGGTCCTCGGCGGGCGGGTCCATGAGCACGTCCCGGGAGACCATGAGATAGGCCGGTCCGGGCAGGCCGCCGCGCGCCACCTGGACCGCGCGCCCGACGGCGCGGGGCAGCACGTCGGCGCGGGTGATCTCCAGGGACCATTTGGCGTAGCCGCCGACGATGCCGGCCTGGTCGCGCACGTCCTGCTGCCAGTGGATCACGTGGGACCGCCCGCCCGGGGAGTCCGGGTCCTCGCCGTAGGGGGTCCGGCCGGCGAGGACGACGACGCCCGCGTGGTCGCGCAGCGCGTTGTGCATCATCGCGCCGAGGTTCTGCGTGCCCACGTCCACGTGCACGAAGACGCATTGCGGGCGTCCGGTCACGTGCCAGTACCCGTGCGCGGCCGCGAGCGCGACCGACTCGAACGTGCATGTGATCACGCGGGGGATGGGGATCCCCGCCTTCGCCAGCGCCGCCGCGGCCTCCTGCAGGGGAGCCGAGTCGGTGCCCGGATTGAGGAACAGGTGCTCCACGCCGTGCCGGTGAAGCAGCCACAACAGGTGTTCGGCCGCGGTGGCCGGGCGGAAGCGATCGCTCACCAGACCTCCCGTCAAATGGTCGCGCTCTGCCGCCGCGATCCCGCGGCGCCGCGGTGCCGGGCGAGCGCCCGGCGCTCGACGGCGAGCAGGGCCGTGTTGAGCAGGTAGCCGAGGACGCCGAGCAGGACGATCCCCGCCCACATGGTCGGCATGTCGGACCGGCTCTGCGCGTCGGTCATCTGGAAGCCGATCCCGTTGCTGGTCCCCGGGAGCAGTTCGGAGAACACCATGAGGATCAGCGCGAGCGACAGGCTGAGCCGCAGTCCCGCGAAGATCTTGGGCAGCGCCGACGGCACGACGAGCCGGACCAGGCGCTCGGCCGCCGACAGCCGGAACACCCGCGCCGTGTCCGCCTGCAGCGGATCGACCGACCGCGCGCCGTCGGCCGTGTTGAGCAGGATCGGCCAGATCGCGCTGAACACGATCGACGCGATCTGCATCTGGTTGCCGAGGCTGAACAGCACGACGAACACCGGCGCCAGCGTCGGCGGCGGGATCGCGCGGGCGAACTGCAGGGCCGGGTCGAGGTAGGCGAACGCGCGCTCCGACCGGCCGAGCAGCAGCCCCAGGCCCACTCCGACGACGATCGCCCCGCCGAGGCCGACCGCGATGCGGGCCAGGCTGGGCAGCAGGTGCCGCATCGCCGTGTCGGTGAGGAAGAGGCGGGTCGCCGGGCCGGAGAACCACAGGTCGTGCATGCGGTCGACGATCTGCAGCGGCGTCGGGAAGTAGGGGTCGCGCGCCGCCTGCGTCGCGATCTGCCAGGCGGCGACCGCGACGGCCAGGGCTCCCCACCGGTGCAGGGCGGAGGCCAGCACGCGCACGCCGGACCGGGCGGGGCGGCCGGCGCCGCGCGTTCCGGGGCGGCGGCGCGCCGTGCGGACGCTCATCCCCCGTCTCCCCTCTGCGCGACGTGCCAGCGGAACAGGCGGCGCTCGGCCTGGACGAGCGCGAGATTGATGACCAGGCCGAGGGCGCCGGCCCACACGGTGCCCGCCAGCACGTCCGTCGCGCCGTCGACCGCCTGCTGCGCCTGGACGATGAAGGTGCCGAGGCCGGAGCCGAAGCCGCTGAGGATCTCGGTGCCGACCGCGAGGATGAGCGCGACGGCGGCCGCCAGGCGCACGCCCGTCGCGATGAACGGCGCGGCCGAGGGCAGGGAGACGCGCCACAGCACCGCGAGCCGGCCGAAGCCGAACGACCGCAGGGTCTCCTTGGCCACCGGGTCCACGTCCTGCAGGCCGTAGATCGTGTTGAACAGCACGGGCCAGGTCGCGGCGTAGACGATGAGCGTCGCCTCGGTCCGCAGACCGGCCCCGACGATCACCGACACGAGCGGGATGAGCGCGACCGAGGGAACGGGCCGCAGGAACTCCAAGATCGCGCGGACCGCCGTCCCGACGAACGGCACCGCGCCCAGCAGGACGCCCAGGGCCACACCGGCGCAGACCGCGATGGCCAGGCCGAGCGCCCAGGCCTCGACGGTCGCCAGGACGTTGCGCAGGAATTCCCGGTCGCCGGCCAGTGCGACGGCGCGGACGAGGATCCGCGACGCGGGCGGGAGGTACTCCTGGTCGACGATGCCCGCGCGGCCGAGGGCCTCGCTCGCGGCGACGAGGGCGGCGAGTCCGACGGCCCCGCGCGCCCACCGGCCGGTGCGCGTCAGCCGCCGTTCGGCGGTGCCCGCGGTCACGTGCCGGACGGGGTGAAGATGATCTGCTTGGCGTCGAGCCGCGCCGTGAGCAGCCCGTTGGCCAGCATCAGGTCGGCCAGGCGCTGCAGCGGCGCGGGGTCCAGCGACGCGGGGTACCGCGGCAGGCTCAGCGCCGCGGCCATGCGGGCGTCGATCCCGGCGTAGGACGGCAGGACCTCCTCGACCGCCTTGCGGTCCGTCTGCGCCAGCCGCTGCGCCTTGTCGATCGCCCGCTGGACGGCGGCCGCGGTCTTGGGGTTCTTCTTGACCCACGCGTCCTCGGTGACGACGCCGCTGGCCGGGATGTCCGCCGCCGGCCCGCTCCCGGCGTCGACGACCATGCGGGCGCCCTGCGTGCGCTGGATGGCGGTGCTGAACGGCTCGACCGCGAGCACCGCGTCCACCTTGTGCTGCTGGAGCGTGGCGCCCATCTGCGGGAACGGGGTGACGACGTACCGCACCTCGGACGGCTCGACGCCGTGGGCCTTCAGGACCTCGTTGAAGACGAGCTGCTGGATGTTGTTGAGGATGTTCACGCCGATCGTCTTGCCCTCCAGGTCCTTGGGCTGCCTGATCGGGGAGTCCTTAGGGACGAGCGCCGTCATGAAGCCCGGCGCGAACGCCGCGCTGGGGGCGAGGAACCGGGTCTTGAGCGTGCCCTTCGCAAAGGACTGGATGAAGGTCACGTAGTTGCCGCCGGCGATGACGTCGACTTGTCCGTTCTTCAGCGCGGGCACCGCCTGGACGCTCTGCGCGACCGGTCGGATCTTGACCGTGAGCCCCTCCTGCTCGAAGTAGCCCCTCTTCACGGCGATGTGCAGCCCGGCCTCGTCCACCAGGGGCAGCGCGGCGACCGTGATCGTCGACTTTTCCAGGCCGTTGCCACCGGAGCCGGAGTCCGTGCCTCCGCAGCCCGCGGCCAGCGGCGCGGCGAGAAGACAACCGGCGAGAAGGACGGAACAAGCCCCGAACCGTCGCATGACACTCCTTTACCGATGGAGGGCAGACGAAATCGTGTACCAGCCGGTAGGAGATCGCAAGACCGGCAACAGCCGTATCTCGAAGACGAAGAGCACACGCTCGAACCAGCGAGCCGACCGCGGTCGCGATCGTTAATTTCGCCGCCTTCCGCCGCGTTCACCACCTTCGAAGGCTCTCCGCCCGACACGCCTCACAACTACCTCGCCATCAGGCGCTGATCAGGCGCGATTCCGTCACTTCGCCCCGGATCCGGCGCGAGCCGGACACGCTCCCGGAGGGATCGAGGCCGACCTCATGGCGGCGTCGGACATGGTTCAGCAGGCTTTTCCGGAACGCTTCGCCGCACAACGAACCAAGATCATTCATATGCGCGGCCCGCGGCTCTTTGACGAAGGCCGGGCGGAATCGACAGCAAGAAATGCCGGACCCCGCGCCGAGCGAACGCCTATTAATGAGCAGCGTCCGACCGCGTTCTGAGTGGACCGAAATTCGCTCCCTGCCGGCGCGGGCTCGCGTCCCGGCCCCCTGCGACGCCCCGCCTCGCCGAAGGGAATGATGGCCCTCATGGGCGAGTTGATCCTCCTGCGGCACGGCGAGACGGAGTGGAGCCGCGACCTGCGGCACACCGGACGCACCGACCTCCCCCTCACCGAGCGGGGCGAGCAGCAGGCGCGCGCGGTGGCGCCGCTGGTGCGGGCGCTGCGCGTCACGAGGGTGCTGGCCAGCCCCGCCCGGCGCGCGCTGCGCACCGCCGAGCTGGCCGGGCTCACCGTCGACGCCGTCGACCCCGACCTGTGGGAGTGGGACTACGGCGGCTACGAGGGGGTCACCAGCGCGCAGATCCGGCGCGAGCGCCCCGGCTGGTACTTGTGGGAGGACGGGGTCGTCCCCGGCGACGCCGAGCATCCCGGCGAGACGGTCGAGCAGGTCGGGGCCCGGGTGGACGCCGTGCTCGGGCGGGTGCGCCCTCTGCTCGGCGGGGACGGCGACGTGGTGCTGGTGGCGCACGGCCACGTCCTGCGGATACTCACCGCGCGCTGGCTGGGACTGGAGCCCGCCGCGGGACGGCTGTTCGCGCTGGACACCGGCACCCTGTCCGCGCTCGGGCACGAGCACGGCCGACCGGTGATCGCGTCCTGGAACGTGCCGCCGGACGTTCCGCGGGGCTGAGCTTTGGGCCGGGGGTATACCCTACCCCTCGGGGGTTGGCCGCGCGGTGGGGACCCGAGGCCCGAGCCCCCCGCCCGATTGCGAGGACGACCATGGCCACCAACCAGACCCCCACGCGTGGCTACAGCGCCACCAAGGACCAGCTGCAGACCCGTCTGCGCCGCATCGAGGGCCAGGTGCGCGGCATCGAGCGCATGGTCGAGGAAGACCGCTACTGCATCGACGTGCTGACCCAGATCAGCGCCGTCCAGGCCGCCCTGGACAAGGTGGCGCTGGGTCTGCTCGACGGCCACGTCCGCCACTGCGTGGCCGAGGGCGCCCAGGAGGGCAAGTCGGACGAGATGTCCACGGAGCTCATGGCCGCGGTGGGCCGTCTGATGCGCCGCGGCTGACCCGCGCCGGCTCGACGCGCGGCACGGCGTCCCGGCGCCTGCGGCGCGCCGTGAGGCGGAGCGACGGGGTCAGGACGCGATGGCCCAGGCGTCCTGAGCGGATTCGTACTCGCGCGTCAGGCGCCGTGCCCGCTGCGCGTCCGGCGAGTAGCGCCACTGCTCGGGGACGACCTGCGTCGTGCGGTACAGGCCCTTGAGCGTCAGCGTGGCGGCCAGGTCGGAGGTGGGCAGGCCGGGCAGGCCGTACATGCGGCGCGCCCAGCGCGGCAGCGTCGCCACGACCAGCGTCGCCAGGGCGGGCGCGGCCAGCTTCAGCGGCAGGAACTGCCGGGGAACGGACGGATTGAACATGCGCAGCAGCCCCTGCCGGGCCTCTTTGCAGGCGAAGATGCGCCGGCGCATCTGCGCGTAGTACTCCTCCATCTCCGCCACCGAGGCGGGCACGTCCGCCGGGTCCAGACCGACGACCGCGGCGGCGCGGCGCTGCTCGTCGACGAACCGGTCGGCGTCCCCGCGGCTGAGCGGCACCCCGGCGCGGCGCGCCACGTCCAAGTAGGAGTCGACCTCCCCCATGTGCACCCACAGCAGGTTCTCGGGGTCGTCGATGCGGAACGTCTCGCCGGTGCGCATGTCCAGGCCGGTGAGCTTGGCGTGCATCCGGCGGACGCGGCGGCCGGCCCGTTCGACCTCCTCGAGGGTGCCGTAGGT
This sequence comes from Actinomadura rubrobrunea NBRC 15275, assembly GCF_001552235.1. NCBI lineage: Bacteria > Bacillati > Actinomycetota > Actinomycetes > Streptosporangiales > Thermomonosporaceae > Actinomadura > Actinomadura viridilutea. Next base: position 55,649 of record NZ_BCQU01000021.1, read on the forward strand.
GCGGACGCGGACGAACTCGATGGTGCGGCCGAGCCGCGCCCAGGCGGCATGCGGGTCCATCAGCTCGGAGTTCTGGGCGGTGCCCCACATCGAGCGCGGGTGCAGCGCCTGCAGCAGCAGCGCCCGCATGCCGCCGACGAACATCACCGGCTCGCCCATGATCCGCCAGGTCACCGAGCCCGGCCCGAACAGACCGAAGTCCTGGTCGTCCGGCCGCGCCATGTCGCCCGAGCCCACAGTCGCACCTCCGGAGTAACCGATGACTTATTTACCCCGGTATGGGCTGCGGCACACCGTTCGCGGATGCCGCGGAGCGGGCAGACGCCGACGGTCATGTGGCGCGGACAAGGCGGGCTGACGGTGCCCGGGCAGGGGGCGCGGCAGGGGCCGGCGGAAGGCTTCGGGGGTCAGTCGTCGTCTTCGCCGCCGGCGTCTTCGTCCTCGTCGCCCTCGTCGGCGGACCCGGCGGGCTCGGTCTGCTCGGCCACCCAGGCGAGGTAGTCCATGCTGCCCGCCACCACCGAGGTGGCGATGATCTCCGGCGTGTCGTAGGAGTGGCGCTCGGTGATGAGGGAGGCCAGCTCGTCGAAGCGGTCGGCGGTGGTCTTGAACACCACCATCCACTCCTCGGCGGTCTCGATCTCGCCTTCCCACCAGTACGTGCTGGCGATGGGGCCGACGAGCTGCGCGCACGCCGCCAGGCGTTCGGCGACCGCGGACTTGGCCAGGTCCGCGGCCTCCTGCCGCGAGTCCGTCGTGGTCGTCACCTGAACGTACGCCTGGGCCATGGCACGACTCCTTCCCCGAGCCACTGATCGTAGTCGCGCGCGGCGCGCCGGCCGACGCCGTCCGCGCCTAGCGGGACGGGCGGACCACCATGGCGCTGCCGCCGCCGCGGCGCACCGGTTCGGCGACGGCCTGCACCAGGCCGGGACGCAGCACCTCGAGCCCGGCGGCCGCGCCGATCGTCCCGGCGGGCGGGCCGGGGAAGAGCTCGAGGCGGTGCCCGCGCGCGGCCAGCGCCGTGCCGTACCGGTCGATGAACGCCTGCTCGGCGAACACCTGCGGAGTGTTGCGCTGGGTGGCGCGCGGCGCGGCCAGGGCGGCGGGCAGGTCCATGCCCAAGTCGATCCGGTTGAGCAGGATCTGCAGCACGGTGGTGATGATGGTGGACCCGCCGGGGGTGCCGACGGCCAGCAGCGGACGGCCGTCCTTCAGCACGATCGTCGGGGACATGCTGCTGCGCGGACGCTTGCCGGGGCCGGGCAGGTTGGGGTCGGGCGCCGCGCCCTCGGCGGGCGGCTGCAGGGTGAAGTCGGTCAGCTCGTTGTTGAGCAGGAAGCCGCGTCCGGGCACGGTGAGGCCGCTGCCGCCGAACTGCTCGATGGTGATGGTGTAGGAGGCGATGTTCCCCCACTTGTCAGCGACGACGAGGTGGGTGGTCTGCGGCCCTTCGTGGCCCAGGGCACGGCCGACGCCGCCGGACGGCGCACAGGGCGCGTAGTCGCCGTCCGGGGAGCCGGGGGCGACGGGCGCGGCGGCGGCCTCGTCCGGCTTGATGAGGCAGGCGCGTTCGCGGGCGAAGCCGCGCGACAGCAGCTGCTCGAGCGGCACGTCCACCGCGTCGGGGTCGCCGACGTAGCGGCCGCGGTCGGCGTAGGCGAGCTTGGACGCCTCCAGGTAGTAGTGGAGGGCCTTCACCGGGTCCTTCGCGTCGAGGTCGAACTCGCCGAGGATGTTGAGGGCCTCGCCGACGGTGGAGCCGCCCGAGGAGGAGGGCGGCATGCCGTACACGTCCAGGCCCCGGTAGGACACGCGGGTCGGCTTGCGCCACACGGACCGGTACGCCTTCAGGTCGCGCTCGCTCATCAGCCCGGGACGCACGTTGCGCGTGGCGGCGGGGTCGACGGGCGGTTTGCGGACGGTGCGCACGACCTCCTTGCCGAGCCCGCCCCCGTACAGCCACCGGGGTCCGCGCCTGGCCAGCTCGCGGTAGGTGCGCGCCAGGTCCGGGTTGCGGAACACCGTGCCGACGGCGGGCGGCTTGCCGCCGGGCAGGAACAGCTCGCGGGTGGGCACGATGTCGCGGAACCGCGCCGCGTTCGCGGCGGTCTGGTCGTGGAACTCCTGGTCGACGACGAAGCCCTTCTCCGCCACCTCGATCGCGGGCCGCAGGAGCGTCCCCAGATCGCGGGTGCCGAAGCGGCGCAGCGCCATGTCCCACTGGGCCAGGGTGCCGGGCACGCCGACGCTCAGTCCGCTGGTGACGGCCTCGTCGAACGGCAGGGCGCGGCCGGTGGCCGGGTCGACGAACGACCGTTCGTTCATGGCCCGCGGCGCGGTCTCGCGGCCGTCGAGGGCGTACACGCGGCGGGTCCTGGCGTCGTAGTAGGTCAGGTAGCCGCCCCCGCCGAGCGCCGCGACGTACGGCTCGGTGACCCCGAGGGTGGCCGCGGCGGCGACGGCGGCGTCCACGGCGTTGCCGCCGCGTCGCAGGACCTCGATGGCGGTGCGGCTGGCGTACGGGTCGACGGTGGCCACGGCGCCGCCGTATCCGGTGGCGACCGGCTGCTTGGGCGGTGCGGCGACGGCGGGGCCGGCGGCGGGGGTCGGGACGGTCAGGGGAGGCGCGGCGAGCGCGGCCGTGCCGGGTCCGGCCAGCGGCACGGTCGCGGCGAGGACGGCGGCGAGCGCCGCGCGGCGGAGCGGGCGGCCGGGGTGCCGGGAGCGGCTGCGGGATCGGGGCGGGGGGACGGAGATCGGGGACGGCGCGCTCGGTGACACATGACCTCCCTGGAACCCTCGGCTCCGCCGCCGCGTCGGCGGTGCGACGCGCCGCCGGAGCCTCGGCCGTCACCGGCCGATCATGGCGTCCGCCAGTAACATACCCCACCTGATCCCAACAGACCGCAACTGATTCGACACCCGCTGCCACCAGCGGCGATAGCGGCATAGGGTGCAAATTTCAAGATCCAGACTTAGCGGAAGTAATCACCGAACTACGTTTCACCACTGAAAAGCAACGAGACGGCACCAATACGCCCGAAACCATTGCTGTTTCGCCCAAACTTGGTGAACTCTTAGGGACTTCACCAGGGCTTTGTGCTCGCGAACAGCGGCGCGGGTTCAGCCATGGGGGGATCACTACGAACCTGGGACAACCGCATGGGCAACAACATGTTCCGGCGCATGCCCGTCGAACAGGCGACAGGGCAGCTCTACGGCGGGCGCCATCGACTGCGCGTGGCCTTCCGCACCCGTGACCTGATCGTGCTCGGCCTCGGCGTGATGATCGGCGCGGGCATCTTCAAGATCGCGGGAGTGCAGGCCGCGACCACGGCCGGTCCGGCCGTCATCCTCTCCTTCGTCATCGCGGGCCTGGTGTGCCTGCTGGCGGCGCTGTTCTACGCCGAGCTCGCCTCGGTCGTGCCGGTCGCGGGCAGTGCGTACTCCTACAGCTACGTGGCGTTCGGCGAGCTGTGGGCGTGGGTGGTCGGATGGGCGCTGATCCTGGAGATGCTGCTGGCCGCGTCCGTGGTGGCGCGGGCGTGGTCGGTGTTCGCCGCTCAGGCGCTCAGCGACTTCGGGGTGCCGGTGCCGTCCTGGCTGGCCGACCTGATCGGCCAGCCCAAGGGCTTCGACCTGTTCGCGCTCGGCATCCTGCTGCTGCTGGTGTCGATGCTGGCCACCGGGAGCCGGCTCGGGCTGCGCACGCTGTGGTTCATGGTGCTGGCCAAGGTCATCGTCATCGGCCTGGTCATCTGCGTCGGCCTGACGTTCTTCGACCCCGGCAACCTCACCCCGTTCGTGCCCGAGGCCCGGCCCGCCGCCGAGGGCAGCGGCCAGACGGTGCTGGACGCGGTGCTCGGCGCCGTCACCGACAGCACGCCGCAGGTGTTCGGGATCTGGGGCGTGCTGGCCGCGGCGCCCGCGATCGCGTTCGCCTACATCGGCTTCGACCTCATCGCCACCGCCGCGGAGGAGACCGAGAACGCCCCGCGCAACATCCCGCGCGGCATCATCATCAGCCTGGTCCTGACCGTGGTGCTGTACCTCGGCGTCGCCGTCACCATGGTCGGGATGATCTCCTACGACAAGCTCGACCCGTCCGGGCCGGTGCTGGCCGTGGCGTTCGACGCCGCGGGCGCGAGCGTGATGGGCAAGGTCATCGACCTCGGCGCGGTGCTCGGGCTGACCACCGTCATCCTGGTGCTGCTGATCGCGCTGACCCGGGTGGTGTTCTCCATGTCGCGCGACGGGCTGCTGCCGCGCGGGCTGGCCGAGACGCACCGCTACGGGGTGCCGTTCCGGGCCGCCTGGGTGTCCGGCGGCGCGGCGATCGTGATGTCGCAGACCATCGACGTGCTCACGCTGGAGCAGATGGTGGTCATCGGGACGCTGTTCGCGTTCCTGTTCGTCCCGGCGGGCGTGCTGGCGCTGCGGCGCGACCGGCCGGACCTGCACCGCCCGTTCCGCGTCCCGGCGGCCCCGCTGACCGCCGCGCTGGCCATCGGCGCGGTCGCCTGGCTGATGCTCAACCTCAAGGTGCAGACCTGGACGTACTTCCTGGTCTGGATGGCGCTCGGCGTGCTGATCTACCTGGTCTACGGGCGGCGCAAGAGCCAGCTGCGGCGGCTGCTCACCGAGGAGCAGGCCGTCCCGGCGCGCCGCCCGGCCGCGGCGCCGACCGGCTCCGCCGTGCGCGGCCCGGGGGCGGGCGGGCCGCCTCCGGGGGGCGCCCCGTACCCGGGGGACCGGTACGGGTCCGGCCCGCAGCCGACCGAGACCTACTCGCCGGGCGGTCCGTACGACAGGGCGGCGCGCCCCGCCGACCCCTTCGGCGCCCCGCCCCCTCCGCGGCCGTACCTGTCGCAGCCGTACTCTTCGCGCCCGACCGACACCGGTCCTCAGCAGCGCCCCCGGCAGGGGCCTCCCCCGCACGACCCGTACGCGGCGGACCCCTACCGGCGGCAGAGCGGCGGGTACCCGACGCCGGAGCACCCTCCGGCCCAGGGCCTGTATCCCCGTGACTATCCCCGTGAAGACGACCAGCAGGACCCGCCCTACCGCGACCGCAACCCCTGGTAAACGCGAACGGGCGCCGCATCCTCCGCTGGGATGCGGCGCCCGTTCGCGTTCGGCCGGCCGACGGCTACTTGGAGGCCAGCGGCGTCACGTACTTCTGCAGGTCGTCCAGGATCTTCCCGGCGGCGGTGACGCCGATGCCGGTCATCCAGATCTCGTCGTCGACCACGTGGGCGCGCCCGGCCTTGACCGCGCCGAGCTTGCGCCACAGCGGGCCGGCGGTGACCTTCGCCTGCTCCTGCGCGGCCTTCTCCCCGTAGGCCGTGACGAAGACCATGTCGCCGTCGGCCTCGGTGATGCGCTCGGGGCTGAGCGGCGCCATCCGCTTGTCGTCCTTGTCCTTCAGCAGCTGGGGCTCGGGACGGCCGAGGCCGACGTCGCGCAGCACGATCCCGGAGAAGGAGTCCGGCCCGTACTGGCGGATCTCGTCGGGCATGAACCGGATCACGCTGATCTTGAGCTCGGCCGGGTCGCCGAACGAGCGGCCCAGGTCCCTGGCGCGCTGCTCGTACGCCCTCAGCTTCTGCTCCCCCTCGGCCTTCTTGCCGACCGCCTCGGCGTCCAGCAGGAAGTTCTCCTTCCAGGTGACGCCGACCATCTCGGTGAACACGGTCGGCGCGATCTTGGACAGCTCGCCGTAGAACTTCTCCTGCCGGAACTTCGACCCGAGGATGAGGTCGGGCCGCAGCGCGGCGATCGCCTCCACGTCCGGCTCCTGGGTGGTGCCGACCCTCTTGACCTTGGCGAACGCGTCGCCGAGGTACTTGGGCATGCCCGCCACCTGGTCCGGCAGCGTGGCGCCGACCGGGGTGAGGCCCAGGGTGTAGAGGGTGTCGAGCTTGTCGGTGTCGAGGACGACGATGCGCTTGGGCTCGTCGGGCACCTTCGTCTCGCCCATGGCGTGCTTGACCACGCGGGTGGCGCCGGACGACTCCGCGTCGCCGCCCCCGCAGGCCGTCAGCGCCAGACCGGCCGCCATGACGCCGGCGACCAGCCCGGCCAGCCTCCGGCCGAGTCCGTATGTCTTCACGTGCGTTCCCTTTCTGTCGTCGGGTCCGGCCGCCGGTCAGGCCGGGGCGTTCGGCACCACCAGCGGAGCGCCCGTCACCGGGCACGGGATGACCACGCCGCCCAGCCCGAACACGTCGGCGAGGCGGTCGGCGTCCATCACCTCGGCGGGCGGCCCCTGGGCGGCGACCCGGCCGTCCTTCATGACCACCAGGTGGTCGGCGTACCGGCAGGCCTGGTTCAGGTCGTGCAGCACCGCCACCACCGTCCGCCCGGCGTCCCGGTTGAGGCGGCGCAGGAGGTCGAGCACCTCGATCTGGTGGGCCAGGTCCAGGTAGGTCGTGGGTTCGTCCAGCAGCAGCGCGTCGGTGTCCTGGGCGAGGATCATCGCGATCCACACCCGCTGCCGCTGGCCGCCCGACAGCGCGTCCACCGGCCGGTCCCGCAGGTCGGCGAGGCCGGTCAGGCTCAGGGCGCGTTCGACGGCCTCGGTGTCGGCGGCGCTCCACTGCCGGAACCACCGCTGGTGCGGCTGGCGGCCCCGCGCCACCAGGTCGGCGACGGTGAGGCCCTCGGGCGCGATCGGGCTCTGCGGCAGGACGCCCAGGCGGCGCGCCAGCTCGCGGGTGGGCATCGCGTGCACGTCCGCCCCGTCGATGAGGGCGGCGCCGCCGCGCGGGGCCAGCAGCCGGGCCAGCGTGCGCAGCAGCGTGGACTTGCCGCACGCGTTGGGGCCGACGATCACGGTGAACGCGCCGCCGGGCAGGTCCAGGTCCAGGTCTTCGATGACGAGCCGGTCGCCGTAGCCGGCGCTGAGGCCGCGCGCGGCCAGCCGCACCGGGGGCCGGTCGCCGCCCGGGCCGGACGGCGGCGGAGCGTGCTCGGTGGTCATGCGTTCTTCCTCCGAACCAGCAGCCACAGCAGATAGGGGCCGCCGAGGGCCGCGGTGAGCACCCCGACCGGCAGCTGCACGGGCGCGAAGGCGGAGCGGGCGACCAGGTCGGCGACGACGGTGAGCAGCGCGCCGGTGAGGGCGGCGCAGGCCAGCGGCGGGCGTTCGGCGCGCACCAGGCGGCGGGCCAGCTGCGGCGCGGCCAGGGCGACGAAGTCGACGGCGCCCGCCTGCGAGGTCGCCAGGGCGGCCAGCAGCACGGCGACGGCGCCGAGCACGATCCGGCGTCCCACCACGCGCACGCCCAGGCCGCGGGCCACGTCGTCGTCGAGGGCGGTGGTGTCCATGGCGCGGCCCGCCCACAGCAGGACGGGGAGCGCCAGCAGCAGCGGCACCGCCAGGACGCGCGCCTCGGCGTAGCCGAGCCCGCCCAGGCTGCCCGCCAGCCACACCTGCGCCCGCTGCCCCTCGATCGGGTCGGCGTCGACGATCACCACTTCGGTGAGCGCCTTGAGCGCCACCGCCACGGCGACGCCGCACAGCACGAAGCGGTGCGCCGCCAGCCCGTACCGCAGCGACAGCGCGAACACCGCCGCCGCGGCCGCCAGCCCGCCGAGCAGCGCGCCCGCGCCCAGCCAGGCCGTGCCCAGCCCCGCGCTCATCGCGACGGTGGCGGCCAGCCCGGCGCCCTGGGTGACGCCGACGACGTCGGGGCTGGCCAGCGGGTTGCGGCTGATCGACTGCAGCAGCGCGCCGGACAGCCCCAGCAGCGCGCCCACCGCGAGCCCGACCGCGATGCGGGGCATGCGCAGGTCCTGGACGACGACGGTGAACGGCCCGTCGCCCGCCAGCGCCCGCACCACCTCGGCCGGGGGGATGAACGTGCTGCCGACGCCGAGCGACACGACCGCGGCCGCGGCCGTCAGCGCCGCGAGCACCGCGCCCACGACGGCGGAACGGCGCCGGACCACGAAAGCGACCGCGCCGCCGCCCACGACCAGAGTGCCCGCCGCCGGATGCGCGCGGCTCACCGTGCTCACCGCCTGCCGTCTCATGCGCGGCTCTCCGCTCGCCTCGTGCCGCTCATACCGCGACCGTCCGTCCGCGGCGGATCAGGAGGATGAGGAACGGGGCGCCCACCAGCGCGGTGACGACGCCGGCGCGGATCTCGGCGGGCGGCAGGACCAGCCGGCCCAGCACGTCGGCCGCGAGCAGCAGCGCCGGCCCGAGCAGCAGGGACACCGCCAGCACCCACCGGTGGTCGGCGCCGACCAGGCCGCGCGCCAGGTGCGGCACGGCCAGCCCGACGAACCCGATCGGCCCGGCGGCGGCGACGGCCGCGCCGGTGAGCACGACGGCCGCGGCGGCGGCCAGCAGCCGCACCCGGCCCACGTCGCGGCCGAGGCCGCGCGCCACGTCGTCGCCGAGGGCCAGGGCGTCCAGGCCGCGGGCCACGGCGAACGCCATCACGACGCCGGCGCCCACGAACGGCAGCACCCACACCGCCACCTCGGCGGGCCGTCCCGCCAGCGACCCGACCGCCCAGAAGCGGTAGGCGTCGAAGGTCTGCGCGTTGACGGACAGCACGCCGATGACCACGCCGGTGAGCGAGGCGTCCAGCGCGGTCCCCGCCAGAGCCAGCGTGACCGGGGAGGCGCCGTCGCGGGCACGCGACGCCAGCGCGTACACGAACGCGCCGGACGCGGCCGCGCCCACGATGCCGAACCACACGTAGGCGGGCAGCGTGGTCAGCCCGAACACGCTGATCGCGACGACCACGCCGAGGGACGCGCCGGACGTCACGCCCATCAGGCGCGGCTCGGCCAGCGGGTTGCGGGTCAGCGCCTGCATCAGGACCCCGGCCAGGGCCAGCCCCGCGCCGACCGCCAGGCCGGTCACCGTGCGCGGCAGCCGCAGCGACCGCACGATCGTGCTCTCCTCGCCGCCGTCGGGCCGCAGCAGCGCGTCCACGACGTGCCCGGGGGCGATGCCGCGGCTGCCCGCGGCCAGGCTGGCCAGCACCGCCGCCGCCAGCAGCGCCGCGCAGCCCGCCGCCACGGCGAGCCGCCGGCCGCGCATCCCGCTCACCCGCCGTTCACCCCTGCCTCGGTCGTTGGGATCGGCGCCGTTCGGGATGGGCGCCGTTGAATAGGTGCCGTTGAAATAGGTGCCGTTGGGATAGGTTAGGCAAACCTAAGGCAGGTGGAGCGTACGGGACTAGGGTTCAAAACGACAAATCAGTGACAGACGGGACGATGCTCCCGTTGACGTCGGGACGGCCGCGGCCCCGGCCGGAGCGCCGGGCGCTCCCCCGCCGCCGACCGCGCAGGCCCGGTTCGGCCACCGACCCTCGTCCAGGCCGGACCGGCATTGACCGCTCCGCGCTTTTGAGGTCTGATCTTGAACGACGCTCGGCGCCTGGCTCGGGGGCGGCGCTCGCGCGGATCGTGCGATGCCTCCGGGAGGTCGGCCTTGCGCGCACTGCTCGCGACCACCGCCGCGCTCGCCCTCGCGGGCGCGCTGCTGTCCGTCCCCTCTCCCGCCGCCGCGGCGACCGCCGACGACGGGTGCGACCCGATCGACCCGGCGTCGTGCCTGCTGCCGTTCCCCAACGACTGGTACACGGTGCGCGACGCCCGCACCGACACCGGCCGCCGCGTGAACCTGCGCACGACGCTGCGCAACGCGCTGGGCATGCCGATCCGCCCGGACGAATGGAACCGCTCCGACGGCTTCTCGCCCGGCTCCATGCTGCTGGCGCACGTCCCCGGCGTGGACCTGGCCCGCAGCGGCGCGGCGCCGATCACCGACATCGGAGCGTCCCTGCGCCGCGACGCCCCCATCGTCATCGTCGACGCCGCGACCGGGGAACGCTGGCCGTACTGGGCGGAACCGGACGCCAACGCCACGCGCGACGACCGCCGCGCGCTCATCGTCCGTCCGGCGCGCAACTTCCGCGAGGGGCACCGGTACGTGGTGGCGCTGCGCCGCCTGCGCGACGCCGACGGGAACGTCATCAAGCCCGGCGCGACGTTCCGCAGACTCCTCGGGCCGACGCTCCCGCCGGGCCACCCGCTGCGCGAACGCCAACGCGCCACCCGACGCGTGCTGTCGGACCTCTCGCGTCACGGCGTCGGCACCGAGGACCTCTACCTCGCGTGGGACTTCACCGTCGCCAGCCGCCGCAATCTGTCCGAGCGGATGCTGCACATCCGCGACGAAGCGCTCAAGAGCCTCGGCCCCACGGGCTCACCCCCGTTCCTCGTCACGCAGGTCGCCGACGACGTCGACGAGCGCATCGCGCGGGAGGTCAAGGGCGTGCTGTTCGCGCCCAGCTACCTGAACCAGCCCGGCGGGCCGCCCGGATCGTCGTTCCGCTTCGGACGCGACGGGCTCCCCGAACGCCTGCCCTTCAACACCCAGGTGGTGCCGTTCCAGTGCGAGATCCCGCGGTCGGCGTTCACGTCGCCCGCGCGGGCCGCGCTGTACGGGCACGGCCTGCTGGGCAGCGAACGGGAGGTGGCCGCGGGCAACGTCAAGGCGATGGCGGCCGAGCACGGGTTCGTGTTCTGCGCGACCAAGTGGATCGGCATGGCCGACGAGGACGTCCCCAACGTCGTCGCCACGCTGGCCGACCTCAGCCGGTTCAACACCGTCGCCGACCGGCTCCAGCAGGGCATGCTCCACTTCATCCTGCTCGGCCGGGCCATGACGCGCGGCTTCCCCGGCGACAAGGCGTTCCGCACCGCCGACGGCAGGCCGCTCATCGACGCCTCCCGGGGCGTGGTGTACGACGGCAACAGCCAGGGCGGCATCATGGGCGGCGCGCTGACCGCCGTGTCCCCGGACGTGCGGCGCGCCGTGCTGGGCGTCCCCGGCATGAACTACAGCACGCTGCTCAACCGCAGCTCCGACTTCCCGACCTACGCGCGGGTGCTGGACGCGTTCTACCCCGACAAGCTCGACCAGCAGATCGCCATCGCGCTGATCCAGATGCTGTGGGACCGCGGCGAGGCCGACGGCTACGCCGCCCACATGACCGACCGTCCGCTGCCGGGCACGCCGTCGCACCGGGTGCTCATGCACGTGGCGTTCGGCGACCACCAGGTGGCGCCGGTCGCGGCCGAGGTCGAGGCCCGCACCGTCGGGGCGCGGCTGCACTCGCCCGCGCTGCGCCCCGGCCGCAGCCCCGACCGGGTGCCGTTCTGGGGCATCCCGGCGATCGGCGCGTACCCGTACGCGGGCTCGGCGATGGTGGTGTGGGACAGCGGCGCGCCCGCCCCGCCGCTCACCAACACCCCGCCGACCGAGGGCCGCGACCCGCACTCCGACCCGCGCAACTCGCCCGACGCGCGCAGGCAGAAGGCCGTGTTCTTGAAGACCGGCCGGGTCGTCGACGTCTGCGGCGGCGGCCCCTGCGTGATCCCCTCCGGCGGATGACGGCGCGCCCGGCTCTTCCGGAGGTCAGGATCGCGTGACCCCTTCACCACGGGGCGCGATATTCTGCGATGATCTCGGCATGCTGCAGGTTTGTCCCAACGGTCCGCGCACCCGCGCCGACTGCGCCCATCTGCCGGTGGCGCCGCACGAGCTCGCCGCCGCCGTCCGCGACGCGGTGATCGCGGGCGCGGAGGACGTCCACCTGCACCCCAAGGACGCCTCCGGCGCCGACTCGCTGGAGCCGGACGCGGTCGCCGAGGCGGTGGCCGCCGTGCGCGCGGCCGTTCCGGGCATCCGCGTGGGCGTCACCACCGGCGCCTGGGCCGCGCCCGACCCCCGGGACCGCGCCGAGCTGGTGCGCTCGTGGAAGGTATTGCCCGACCACGCGTCGGTGAACTGGCACGAGGAGGGGGCCGAGCTGGTCGCCGACGCGCTGCTGGACCTCGGCGTCGAGATCGAGGCGGGCGTCTTCTCCGGCACCGACGCGGCCCGCCGCTTCCTGGCGTGGCCGTCGGCGCACCGCGTGCTGCGGGTGCTGGCCGAGGTCACCGACACCGATCCGCAGACCGCGCCGCGCACCGCCGCCGCGCTGCTGGAGGAGCTGGGAACGGCGCGCGGCCGTCCCGTCCTGCTGCACGGGGAGGACGGCGGCGCCTGGCCGGTGCTGCGCATGGCCGCCGAGCTCGGCCTCGACACCCGCATCGGGCTGGAGGACAGCCTGCTGCTGCCCGACGGGACGCCCGCGCCCGACAACGCGTCCCTGGTCCGGGCGGCCCGCTCCATCCTCGGGCTCGCCGCGCCTCCGCGCGACCGCGTCGTGTGATGCCGCCCCGGGCGCCGTCCTCCGGCGCGCACGTCCGTTCCGCCGAGGAGGCGGACCGGACCCATCGCCTGCCCTGAGGCCGCGAACGGCGTCGCCGCCGGCCGGAGAAGCGCCGTCCCGACGAAAGGAGTTCAGACGCGGGGGCCGCACGCGACGTTCCCGTGCGGTTGCTCACAAACTCCGGTGAAACCGGCTCTCGCGGAGCCTCCGTCACAGTGCCGATCGGGTCACAAGATCACCTCACCGGCACCGACGGAGAACGACTCATGCGCAACGCACGACGCACCTTCGCGGCCGCGTTCCTGGCCGCGGCGGCGCTGGCCGCCGCGGGGTGCACGATCAAGATCGACGCTCCCGAGTCCGCGGCGGGCACCGCGTCCCGGACGGCCACGCCGCGCGCTTCGCGGTCCCCTGTCGGCACCGCCGTGAACGAGGCCGAGATGCAGCACGACATCTCGGCGGCCCAGAGGGTGGTGGACGGGTTCTGGCGCAACCACTGGTCGGAGTACTTCACCGGCTTCTACCGGTCGCCGAGGGTGCGCGGCGGATACGACGGCGACGTCCCGGCGTCCGCGCCGACCTGCGGCGGCAAGCCCGCGGCACGCAACAACGCGTTCTACTGCATCCCGCAGGACTACATCGCCTGGGACCTCAACCTGATGCGCGCCGGCTACGCCAAGGGCGACGCCTGGGTCTACATGATCATCGCGCACGAGTGGGGGCACGCCGTCCAGGCCCGGCTGCGGTCGTCCCTGGTCTCCGTGCAGAAGGAGCTGCAGGCCGACTGCCTGGCCGGGGCGGCGCTGTACGGGGCGGCCGAGCGCGACCGCACGCTGAGCATCGAGCCCGGCGACCGCGAGGAGATCATCGACGCCTTCAAGGCGGTCGGCGACGACACCCCGTGGACCAGTCCCGGCGACCACGGCGACGCCCTGCAGCGCATCGAGTACTTCAGCAAGGGCCGCACCGGCGGCGTCCGCGCCTGCTTCAACCGCGCCTGACCCCGCCCGCGCACACCGCCCCCGTCCGCTTCCCCGCGGCGGACGGGGCGTCCCCCGCCGGGCCCCAGGGGTCGCGTACTGCCGCCGCTCGCCGTTCAGGACCGGTCTTCGGCGAGGTGGCGTTCGATGCTCTCGACCTTGGCGTCCAGGGCCCCGGTGACGCCGGGACGCAGATCCGCCTTGATCACCACGCTGACCCTGGGGGCGCGGGCGGCGACGGCGTCGGTGGCGGCCTTGACCACCGCCATCACCTCGTCCCACTCCCCCTCGACCGTGGTGAACATCGCGTCGGTGCGGTTGGGCAGGCCGCTGGCCCGCACCACGCGGACGGCCTCCGCCACCAGTTCACCGACGTTCTCCCCGACGCCGAGCGGGGTCACCGAGAACGCGACCAGCACGACACACCTCCACGCGTGATCCTAGGCGGCCGCGGACCTACGGCTGCACCACCTCGCGGACCACGATCTCGTCCAGGCGGCGCTCCACGATCGCGCCGACCGGCCAGTCGCGCACCAGGCACCGCAGCTCTGCCGCCTCGTGCTCGGCGAACGTGGCGTCGTAGCCGCGCTGCTCCAGGCTGGACCGCAGCGCCTCCACGTAGTCGGCCTCGGTGAACCCGGGGACCTCCCGGACCATGGCCGTGGTGGTGGCCCGGTGCGAGTTGAGCCCGGCGAACGCGCGGCCGCAGCCGCAGGCGCCGTCCGGGTCGCCGCGGTCGCCGGCGCACACCGCGCCGATGTGCACCAGCTCCCCCTCGATGCACCAGTGGAAGTCGTTGTCGCGGTAGCCCTGCGTGACCTTGGTGGCGGTGAGCAGCTTCACAGCGGGCCCCTCCCGGACCGTCCGAACCCGGACCAACCGTACGGCGGGCGTCCGACATCCTGAGGCGGTCTTCGGACCGACCTCGGGCGATCACTGGTAGGCCGTGACGAACCAGCGGGCCCGGTAGAACTGGGCGCCGGGCAGCACGCGCGTGGCGTTCCTGTGTCCCGGCCCGAAGAACTCCAAGGTGTCGGTGCACCAGGATGTCGCGCATCCCCACTTGGGCCGCGTCAGCAGCACTTGCCCGGTGCGGGGATGGTTTCCCACCGACTTGACGATGCGCTTGTTGACCCGCTCGGCGTACCGGTAGCGGGTGGTGAAGGTGTCCTTGCGCTTGTCGTACTGATAGACGCCGTAGTGCGTGGTGATCCACAGCCGGTGGCGGTCGCCGTAGACGGGGGCCAGGTCGTGGCCGCTCGCCGACGGCAGCTTCGTGCGCTTGACCACCTTCAACGTCGGGCGGCGCGCCGTGCCGCGCACCCGCAGCGCGATGAGGTGGTCCCGGCCGAGGGCCCACAGGAACTTGCGGGCCGGGTCCCACAGGACGCCGTGGGCGCCTTCGAGAGGCACCTGAGCGTGCGTCCGGGCGGCGCGTCCCCGCGAGGCGGCGTAGACGCGCACCCAGTCGCCCCTGGACGCCGCGACGGCGACGTTTCCGTTGGGCAGCAGCTCGGCGCCGTGCAGGCTGTTCGCCCTGCCGGCGTCGACGGCCCACAGGCGCCTGCCGGTCGGGTACTCGATGACGCCGGCGAAACCGCCGCCCTGGGCGGTCACCACGTACGTCCGTCCGCGCAGCCGCCGTACCCGGATGTCGGACGCGCTGCCCCACGAATGCGCGACGTCCCGGTAGCCGCGCTTGGGATCGGGCCTCCAGGACCACTTCACACCGCGTCCCTTCGACCACGAGCGCTTGTGCGCGTCCAACACGAGGAGCCGGCGCCGCCCCTGGTCGCCGGCGATGATCAGCCCCTTCGCCCATCCCTTGGGACGGGCCGACGGCTTGGCCATCGCGGGCAGCAGCTTCTTGGGCAGCGGGTCCGTCGGCGGAACGGGCGCGGCCGCGGCGGGCGGCGCGGCGACCGGCACGGCCGCGACGACCCCCGCCGCGAGGGTTCGCCGGACGGTGCCGGGACGGAGCAGGCAGCGGACAGTGCGACGCGGCATCGGACCTCCTCCGGGCGACGGATGCGGCGAGCTGTAACGCTCCGTACCCGACTCATCACAAACAGTCGGGTATTCATCCGCGAAATCCCGGCAACGGCCCCGTCGGCGGGAGGTTCCCGTCAGGCCCCGCCTTCGCGGACGAAGCCGTGACGCGCCAACAGCTCCACCAGTTGGAGGCCCACGGCGCTCAGGACGCGGCCGGTGCCCCGACACGCCCGGCAAGGCATCTGCTCGGGCTCGTCGGGCCGAGCCCGCATGTGCTCGTTGATGGCCCGCTCGACGGCCATCACGACCGTGGGCACCTCGGCCTCGGGGTGCTGCCCCTGCCCGCCCTGGGAGGCGTGCGACAAGTCCGCGGCACGGTGCGCGGCCTGCGCCACGCGGAACAGCTCGTTGGCGCGCTCGTGCCAGGCGCGCCACTCCGCGCTGCGCACCTGGCCCGTCCCTTCGCACTCGCCGCAGTCGCACTCGAGCGCGGCGAGGAACCGGACCCACTGCTCGGCGGAGGGGTCCGAGAAGTCAGGCTTCGTCATGCGTGATGCGATGCCGGCACCGTTTCTCCATCGCTTCCTGTACGCGCCGCGCGGACCGGAGGTTCACACGCGGCGCCGACCACATTACGGGCATCTCACCCCACACCAACACCCCGGGTCCGACTTACGTACATATCTGTGCATTTCTGCGAATATGCACGGTGCTACAGTGCCCGCGTGCGTCATGGAGCGGAGGACCGGGACACGGCGTCCGCCACCCCGCAGGCTCTGAGCCGCCTGCGTCAAGGCCCGCACACCGTCACCGACCCCTTCGGCACGGCGTCGCGGCCGCTTCGGCCTGGCGCCCGGTGCTCCCCCGGGCCGCACCGTCAGTCCGTACGCGCACCGGCGCCCCGGCGCCGCCGGGCGCGCCCGTCAAGCTGAGGAGCCCACCGGATGGCCTGGTCCGACTACGAGCGGCTGCGGTTCGAACGGCGCGAGCACGGCGTGCTGCTCATCACGCTCGACCGTCCCGAGAAGTACAACGCGGCCGACGAGCGCATGCACACCGAGATGGCGCGCGTGTGGAAGGACGTGTCGGCCGACCCCGACGTCAGGGTGGCCGTGGTGACCGGCGCGGGCAAGGCGTTCTCCGCGGGCGGCGACCTCGACATGGTCGACCGGATGGCGGGCGACCACGACCGGGTGTCGCACATGCTCACCGAGATGAGCGACCTGGTCTACACCATGGTCGACTGCGCCAAGCCGATCGTGTCGGCGATCAACGGGGTGGCGGTCGGCGCGGGGCTGGTCGTGGCGCTGCTGGCCGACATCTCCATCTGCGCCGAGGACGCCCGGCTCGGCGACGGCCACGTGCGGCTGGGCGTGGCCGCCGGGGACCACGCGGCCATCATCTGGCCGCTGCTGGCGGGCCTGGCCAAGGCCCGCTACTACCTGCTGACCGGCGAGATGCTCGACGGCAGGGAGGCCGAGCGCATCGGCCTGGTCAGCCGCGCGGTGCCGCGCGAACAGGTGCTCGAGGAGGCCCTGCGCGTGGCCGACGTCCTGGCCACCGGGCCGCAGCAGGCGATCCAGTTGACCCGCCGCGCCCTCAACAACTGGCTGCGGAGCGCGGGCCCGATCTTCGACCAGTCCGCCGCGTACGAGATGCTCACCTTCATGGGCCCGGACGTACGCGAAGGCCTGGCCGCCCTGCGCGAAAAGCGCGAGCCGCGCTTCCCGTCCGCCTTCCCCGAGGGCTGACGCATGCCTTCTACCCGCCGCTTCCCTGCGCCGTCCGGGCCGGTCGCCGCCCTCGCTCCGTTCAGCCAGAAGCCGCTTTGAAGGGATCTTGCACCCACCGCGCCCGCGACGAATCCCTCCGAAATCGCGCCGCGCGGTTCCCGTGCGCTGTCCCAGCTCGATGCGGCCCGGCCGGGCCGTCGGGGTCCTGGTCATTCTGGCGCGGTGTAGATCCAGGCGGGCTCGCCGAAGTTCTTTTCCGGCACTTCGGCGATTACCCGATGAAAGCTCGTAGGCGCCAGGTTGCCGTATCCGTGAGCAATGACGTCGCGGTATAAGGTGTCTGAGACGATGAGGGCCAGGTCGGCTTTCGGCCGATCGTTGAGGGCCTGACGCGCCATCCGTGAATCGAGCAGCCGGCGTGTGACGATCGTGGACTCCCCCACCCATCCGTTCACTCCCCACTGCACGTGACCTCGGTGCAGGGCGGCCCGGATGCGAAGCCGGGCTCGTTCACTGAGATCGGCGTTGATGCGGGCCAATCCGTCGCGCAGCCCTTCGATGAGACGCGGGATGACCACTGCCTCGTCAAGGCCGGCGGGGAGGATGACGAATTGGCCGTCCCCGGACTTTTCAAGCTCCAAGCCGGACTCGTCCACGCCGGCGTGGCAGCGGGCTTCGGCGAGCAGACGAACGAACCGCTCCTGGGCACGAACCGCCTCGGGCGTCCGAAACCGGCTGAAGCGTTCAATGTCGGCGGCGAAGCACAGCCGTACTCCTGCACAGTCCGCACGTTTCACTTGTGCGTCGCCGCCATGACCCAGCGGTACCGCGGGCCTCCTCTCGATCGGCATGTTCTGCAGCGGCACAGAGAACTGGACGGGCGGGCCATGCCCGTGCACGATTTTGGAGCGTATGAGACGGCGCACGGCAGAGCCGTCCACCCGCAACGTTCCCTTGAGTTGCGAGATGGAACTCGGAACTTCTGCAGTGACGTTGATCGCATATTCTCTCGGGAGCGAGTCACGCGTGCCAGGCGCCTCGAAATAGATACCGGCAGCGTGGGCGCGTTGTGGCTCCGTGATGACCGCCAGCGGTTCTCCGCCGAGCCGTTCCCCGTCAGTCGTGGGTGTGCTCCCACGAGTCGAGGACATGCCGCCATCTGCGGTCCTCGCATCCACCCTCAGCACGGAAACACGTCGATCATTAAAGCACATGCGCACGAACAGACCGACGTAATGAGATCGCCCGGATAAGGGTTCGAGCTCCACCGTGAAACAGAGTTCGACAAGACTGACGGCTGCGAGAGACTCGCTCACGGCCTGACGGTCGATAGCGCCCGACTCCTCGACCGCCCTCGCTGGCGGTAGCCCCACGTACACCTGTCCAACCCGAACGAACCTCAGCCGATCCCGCCATCCCCGAACGGTGCGCAACTCGACTCGTGCTTTGGTGTACGGACCTGCCAGCAGCGCCGGCTCGCCTGACTCCATGACGCCTCCTCGCCCACATCACGAGGCATCAATGAATGACCCGAGAACCGCGTGCCACTGACACGGACGGCTCGAAAATCCGGGTCGCGAACGCGCATCACCGGACCATGGGCAGATCCGGGTGAATCCGCCGAGTATCTATGAGATAAGCCGAGTGGCCGCCGATGAGCGCTGGGCCGATCCGGCCGTGTCGGATCTGCTCCGTGGTCGCGCATATCACCCCGGTAACGGCATCGTCCTGGCCGGCCTCGATGAGCTGCCAACGAAATCGATCAGCGATCTCACCGGTGGCGACCAAATCATAAACCTCATAACGACGCAGTTGCAGAAACGACCTGCCAGGAACGGGCTGTGGCCCCTCAACAACTGTTCTCACATGAGTAAAGACGAGTTCGCTCGTTACGGGCGCCAGGCGCCCAAGATCCACCTCGGCGAGCTCCTCAGCGAGTTCCCGCCGCAGACATTCGACGAAGTCCTCCCGATAGGCTCCGGTCGCAAACCACCGCAGGAATCCCCGCAGCGACGAAACCGGCAGGAAGCCGCGGAGATCGGCGCGCATATCGCCGACGAGCGAATCCGCCCGGTCCGGACGGAAGCCCAGATCCTCCAGTATGCCGATCGCCGGAGTGAAATACTTGTACACCCCTCCGGGAGGACCGTACGAGCCGGGACGGCTCAACGAGTGCACCAGAACATGCCTGTCGTCGTCCTTGATGCGCACCAGTGCCGCAATAGAGATACGGACGCTTCGTCGCTCCGGCCAGGCCCGCATCGAGTCCACCAACCTCTCCGCAGCCATCGTCTCAGCCGCCGCCCCGCCGCATTGTGTCCCTTGGCACATTCCTGGGCCTCTCGCGGCACCGACGTGCGGCGCGGCCTCTCAGACCGTGGTCACGGACGGTACGTTGATCTCGGAGAGCAACTCGCCCGTGAGCCTCCTGATCTGATCCATATGCTCGTAGGATCTCTCGTGATCCGCGAGATCGGTGGTCTTGTTCGGCCGGTCCGGCTCACGCCACAGCGCAAGGATCGGCTTTCCCAGTGCCTTGGCATAACCCGCCTCGATGTTCAGGCCGACTCGACGACTCCTACCAGAGCTGCTGGTCAGATCCAACAGAACCGCGTCCGCATTCCGGATTTCCGCGAACGCCGCTTCCAGCACTTCTTTCACGGGGGTCCCGTTGAGCCGCCACCCCTGCGCATCGCGAATGTGGGCATATGTCTTGAAACCGGCGTCTTGTGCCCCCATACTGATCAGTTCCAGCCGCTCCTGCAACTCCTCGAGCGGCTCACCTTCCAGGGCATAGCAGACAAAGAGTTTTCTCTCCGTTGTCCCCATCTTCATTCGCCCCGCCCCATCCTCTTGAATGCATAGTGCGCCAGAACCAATCCTACCCTTTTCTCTGCTCCTGGAACATCGAACTTGAGACGGCCCAACAAGATCATTCCTAGGAGCCAGTAGAATGTCTCTTCCCTGCCGTGCTGCTTTATCTCTTGCGGCAGGAAACTATGCTCAAAAAAGGACAAATCGCGAACCGCCACCCGGTCCCTGCGCCGCCACGGCCGGGTTCCCGCGACCAGCGCCCGCTCTACTCGCTCCAGAGTCGCGATGTCGTAGCGGTTCACCACGAACCGGGTCTTGAGGTCGGCATACAGATAGGCGATGTCATAGAGCGCGGGGAAGCGCTCCCTCATCTTTCCGAAGTCGATGATTCCGAAACCGTCGGCCCCGAACAGCACGTTTTCCGCATGCAGGTCGCCGTGTATGGGCGAGAGCGTGAACAAGTAGTGCTCCCGGTCGAGCTCCTCCTCCATCTGCATTGTGGGATCACTGAGCTGTATCCCCTCGATTTCCAGCGTCCGTTCACGGCGCACGACGCCGAGCCTGCCCAGCAATGAGTTGTAGGAGTCGCGCCGACTCGTCAGGATCTTGCCTTCTATCCAGAGCCGCCGCCCCGGAGCCGCCTCATTCAGGAGAATCTCGTTACGATCACCGAGGAATATGTCGATCTTCGCATGCTCGGCAACGGTGTAGGCGCGCAACACGCGTCTCCGGAGATCGACCTCTGATATCTCGACCTCGCGGCTCGCGAACCTGCCGTCGCTCTTGGTCGATATCGCAGTCGAACCCCGAGGGTCATATCCGGAGACCTCGACGACGTACTCGGCCGGCAGGAACTCATTGATGAAACTGCGGATGCTGTCGGCGTCGACGGTGGTTCCGTGCTTGTAAAGCACCTCGTGGAGGTGCGTGACCATCAGGCGCCCCAAGATCTCTCGAGCCCGTTCCGGATCGTATTGAACAGGCCGGAAAAGGTCGGCGATGTTCTCTATCCTCTCCTGCCTCCTGAGGCCGAGGTGATGATGTGCGTCCTGGTAGATGATTCCGGCCATACCGTCAGCTGTCACCCGGAACTTTTTGATGGTCATAAAAGCCGCCGTACCGCGGTCTTTCACCAGTTTCTTATAGTTCTCATACTCCTGCCGCAGCTCGTGTTCGGATCCCACCTTGAGTATTGATACGTTGGAGATCCTCAGATCGTTCAAATGCTCATGCTCGCGGACCTCGAGCACTGTGGACCCGGACTTGCCCGCGGGGATGAAGCGGTGCAGCGAGACAGCCCTGCAGTTGCCGTCCCGGAAGAGTTGTCGCGCCATGCGCTCGATGCGCAGGCGGGTCAGCTCGGAGTAGCCGGCGCCGATGATGCTGCCCCACCGCACCTGCACGCCCTCCTCTCCCTGGTCGAGGGAGTACGGGATCAGCGCTCGAACGTTGGCCAGCAGCTTGGTCAGCGCCATCTCCTGCTCCGCCGCGGAGCGGTGGACCCGGCTGATGTCCGACTTGACCCGCTCTGGGGCGGGCTCCAGGATGTGCTCGATGAACTTGCGCATCCATGCGCTCTTCTGATCCGGCATCTCGCGGAGCTGGGCCAGTTTGTGCAGCAAGAAGTCGGCGTTGTCGTTGATGTCGATGATCCGCTCCTTGCTGTCCAGGGTGTCCATTCCCAGCCCCATGAACAGATCAGGAAAGTCCTCGAAGGTGGAGAACGGAATACGGTGTCCCAGCTCCTTCAGGACCTCGTCGAAGCACTCGGCGATGACGCGGTGCTTCTCCCCGCAGATGAGCTGGTCCGGCGCGAGCAGCTCGATGGCGGCGATGCACTTCGGCACGAAAAGGATGTTGGGTGACGCCCAGGACCTGTTCTGCTCATCGATGAGCCGCTTCACCGAGGGGACTCCCTCGGTGTATAGCCTGAAGTATACGGCTTGGATCTCCTCCATCCGCCGTTTGGCGAGGTCCAACTCCAGAGTGCTGACGACTTTGAGCTTGGGCGCGTCGAATCCGAGGTAATTGCGATAGAAGCCCCGGGTCAGCTCGATCTCTTCCTGCTGTCGAGCCCTTAGCGTGCGATTCCGGCTGTCGTGTTCGTCATACGGAATCAACAGCAGGACGACGTTGTTCCCATCGACGAGTATCCGATAAAGGGTGTTGAGCATCTTCAGATGCCCCAAGTGATAGAGCAGCCTCGGGCGCGCGTGCAGCAGATAGGTCACGGGTCTGCGACCGCGCCGTTCAGTCCTGCTCTCCGATGGAGGTGTAGAAGTCATTGATCATTTCCTGTATGACGTTCGGCGGCACGAGGGCGTATTTTCTGTTCGTCCCCCATGCGTGTTTGTTGTAGTACGTCCGCTCAAGTTCGAAGTCCGCATAGTCGAGAAGCTCGTCCATGCTGTGGCCCGCGGCCAGCAGGCTCTGCCAGAGCGCCGACCCGGGCATAGGCTTGAACATGAAGATTCGCGGTCTGAAGAAGGATCCGCCGACCGCATGCAGGCGCCTGGCCAGGTCGATGGTCAACTCCATGTCGAGTTGCGATTCGCCAGGAAATCCGATGACGAAATACCCCTTCGCGGATATCTCGCACTCCGCAAGGGTTCTGACCACCTGGAAGAGCTCCTCCTCTTTGGCGAATTTGCCCATCACACGCCGGGTCTGAAGGGAGCCGGACTCGATTCCGAAGGAAACTCGGGAGACCCCCAGAGCCTTCATGCGGGCAATGTCGACCGCAGAGAGTTTCCGCAAGAACTGCAAGGGAAAGTTCAGCTCCCAGGACAATGAGATCCGTTCCTTCTCCAGCAGATCCAAGAAGTCGAGGAGCTGTGCCCGGCCGTTGAACGGGAGGTCGTCCACGATCTGGATGCCCTGCACCTGGTGGTTCGATATCAAATGGTGAATCTCGGCCACCACCGATTCGGCTGACCGCCGTCGATAGGTCGTGCCGTTGCTCCGGCAACTTCCGGCACAGAACTTGCAGGTGAAGACACATCCCCGACTGATGGAGATGTCCATCCATCGGCGCCCGTCCCGCCAGTAGGGCTCGGTCGGCAGCATCGTCCGGTCGGGGATCGGGAGCTCGTCGAGGGAGATGTCCGCCGCGGGCGCGGTGGCGACCGTCATGCCGAGGGCGTCGCGGAAGTAGATGCCGGGAATGGTGCTCGGGTGCCTCTCCCGCAGGATGTCGACGATCGTCGATTCGCCGTCGCCGCGAACCATGATCTGGGCTCGTCTCAGCCGCGCGCCGAAGTGGCCGGCGGGCATATTCGATACGTGCGGGCCGCCGATGACGATTCTGATATGCGGATCGATCAGCTCGGTGATGCGCTCGACGATCGCGAAGTTGATCGAGAAAGTGTTGAATCCCGCGACCCGGGGGCTCATCGAATTTATCTCGGCGGCGATTTCGGCGGGTGCCAGTTGCCGGTGTTCCGCGTCGAGGATGCTCGCATCAAATCCCGCGTTGCGAGCCGAGGTGGCCACGTACAGCAGCCCGACCGGTGTCGAGTAGGACGACTCGTACCTCGGGTAACGACTGTAGTCATGGATAGGGCTGTTCACCAGCACGAGATCCACGATCTTGAACGCTCCCGGGCCGCATACCCGCGTCACATACGTTTCTCATCACAAGTCATAGCGCCTCTTCGCCTGGATGCTACCCGACGATATCGACACCATCCAGTCGGTTTACGTGATCGTTTACATTGATGATTCCGATGGGTCTGCCCATCCGATAGCAGTCGGATATTCGGTTAGCCGCAAAAGTCAGCGACACTGTCCGAAAATCATTGATCGATCGCACTGTTCTTCTGCTGCTCCCACCGGGCTGCCCGCTCTGCGGAGCCGGGTCACTGCCCCGGAACACGGCTGGTGAGCTGTTCTCCACTCACTCTCACATCACCGATCAGAGCGTCGCACCGAGCTCCCGTACCAGCGAACATTGCCTCCGCTCACCGCAAGGCCGGTGTCCGCGGGGCGTCCCTACGCCCAGGAGCGGACCGCGCCGCGCTGGACGAAGATCCTCATGCCTGGTGATCAGTACGTATGTCGGCAGACCTGGTGTGGCGCCGAGTACAGCACAGGGAAGACTTCTGCTGACGGGGTGACAGCGGCGACACCCCAACGAGGTCACGCTTCACTCTGGACAGCTCGGATCCCTTTGGACCGTACAAGCGCGTCACAATCCAGCTGAATGCCCGGGCTGTTAGATGCGCCAGCTCCAGAGAAGATCAAAATCAGGAAACCGTTCCCCTCAAGAACGGAGAGTCGTCGCACCTGAACATGGACGGCCCGCAGCGGCTGTCACTCCCCTACTCGCCGTCGCATCCCGACTGCCGCAGATCCGACTTCCATGCTCGCCCGGCACGGGACTGCAGGTGCGGCGCTGGTGCAGGACAGACACTTTCGAGCGCTCCCGGACGTACGCGGGAGGCTGCCGGGCCATTCCAGAGGTGATACCCCGGGATGCCTTGTCGGAGGCGGCTACCTACCGGATGGGCTCCCGTCGATCCCCGCGCATGGCGGGACTACTGGGCTCCCGCAAAGGTCGCAAGCCACCGCGCGGGGCAGTGGTGATGTGGACGGGCCGCGAAACCCGCATCCAAAGGATCACGAGTACTCGGCGGAGAACGGCCGAGGCAAGCGAGCGCCAATGCCATGGACGATCGGCGTCGACAGATAGCGGGTCTGGGTGCGCACGTCAGAGGTGATGAGCGACCGGCGCACCATCATTCCGTTGGACCTGCTGTTGGCGTTGCGCTCCCTCCAGGCTGACAAGCATCACAGGTTGGCCAACCACTGCATGGCCTGCGACCGGTGGCGTCCCTCTAAGGGTGAGAACGATCGCTGCCCGCACGGGCCACGGCGTCCCGGCCGCTGACATGTTGCGATCCCTCTAGTGGTGATGAGCGATCCGAGAGTAAAGTCCCAGCTCACGCCGCCAAATCGACATTGTTCCATCGCCGATTCTGCAGCGACCCGCCAGTTGCGCAACCCCGCAGTTCAGAGAGTCGCGGAAAGCCTGCACCGGTTACTCCTCCCTGAACTCGGCGACGGCCGCGTACGGCTGGGCGTGGCCGCCGGGGACCACGCGGCCATCATCTGGCCGCTGCTGGCAGGCCTGGCCAAAGCGCGCTACTACCTGCTGACCGGCGACATGCTCGACGGGAAGGAAGCCGTCCGCCTTCCCCGAGGGCTGAGGCGCACACGGGACGTCACGGAGCCTTAAGGCGCCAGGTCCACTCTGATGTCGTCGCGGTAGTCCCGGAGCAGAATCACCGCCGTTCCGTTGCCTCGCCTCCAGCCAGAGGGAAGCAGGAACCATCGTCCCCGCGTATGGGCGAGAGTGTGCAGGCCGTCGTAGCGGAACGCGTACGCCGATTCCTCACCGCCGGCGAGCCGCACCATTCGGACACCCGGTGCCCCGATCTGCAGGCGCTCACGGCTGAACACGATCGCCTTCGGCTGACGGACCAACAGCGACATCTCGATCGCTTGCGCTTCCCGCTCCCCCTGCCGCTGCGCCTCACCGGCCGTCGCCCAGAAAGCGGCGATCAGCGCAAGCCCGACGAGCAGGCCCCGACGCACGGGGCGGGTGGAGGCGGCCGTGAACTGGTCAGGCAGGTTCGCGCGAATCCACGCGTTCTCCGTCGCGTAGATGAGCAGCAGCGCGCCGACGCCCAACGCCACCGGCGAAAAGATCGGGCCGGCCAGCACCCGCGCCCGGTGCTGCAGTCCGATCGCACCGATGGCGAGCAGGACGAGCGCACCGATCACAAGGCCGGTGCAGACGACGCGCCGCCACTTCGGAGACAGGCGGTCGAGCAGAAGTACGAGGACATGGTGGGCGATGATCGCCACCACCCCGGCGATCAGAACCACCGTCAGCGGGGCGAACAGCGGTCCGGCGCTGTGCACGAGGTAATCCGTCGTCGTGTACCCGAGGCTGCCCAGGTTCACACCGAAGTAGCCGTACAGCGCCTCCGCGCGGGTGTACCCGAAGTAGTACAGCACCGCTGTCAGGACGCCGGCGGACGCCAGCACCCGCATGACGAAACCGAGGAACGGACCCAATCCACGGAGATTGGCGGACAGGTCGCTCTCGTCGCCGAGCACCGCTCAAGGGCTTTCATCGGGGACCGGGGTCGGCCGAGGCTCTTCCGTCTCGGTGGGGCTCTCCTCGGTGGGGCTGGGCGTCGAAGTGGTCGTCACCGTCCCCGGAGTCGAGGTCCCCGGCGTCGGCGGCGCGGTCGGCCCCTCCGATTCCGGGGACACGGTGGTGTGCCGCGCCGGCTCGACGATCTCGGTGAACACCTTGGGTTCGACCACACCGACGCGCAGGCAGACGTTGTCGCCGCACTCCGGGGCGGTGAGCTGGATGTATCCGGCAACGTCAGAGCCCTCATCGTCCTGCGGCTTGGTCGGCGCCGCCACCGTCTTGGCCGTCAGGCACGCGTCCTGCTTCGACCGGCAGGGCATCCCCTTGTTCCGCCGGAACTTATCGTTGACCTCCTTCGCGCACTCGTCACCGACCTGCGGAAGATCGGTCGTCGCGCGACAGGCGTCGGCGATCTGCCGTACCTGCTCCGGGGTGAGGCGCACCTGGGCGGCCACGGTGGCGTGCGCCTGGACGTCCCCGCCGACGGCAAGCCCGCTCGGCTGCATCGGCAACGGTGTGGTCGCGAGCCGTGCGCGGCGCTCCCCGCCGCATGCCCCGACCAGCGAGACGACCAGCATCACAACCACGGCGGCGCCCAGCGCCCCCAGCTGTCGGCGACCCAATGGCTCCCCCACTGCCACAGACGCACCGGTAGACGACGGGAAGATGTCCGCTCCTCCTGAGCAGAAACCTCCCCGCCAGCATCACGGCCCATCAGCACCACAACAAGCAGCCGGACAGGGGCCAGGGACCATCTCCTGCGAACACAACGGCCTCATCGAAGCCCACCGAACACCCCCAGGTGCTCGATGGTGGCCGTGATCAGCGACCGGACGGCCTCCAGCCGTCCTGGACCGCGCCGCGGTGGACGGCTCGCGATCCCTCCAGGGGTAATGAGCAACTCCTGATCGACCTCGATCCGCAGGGGCACCTGACGTTGCGATCCCTCCAGAGGTGATGAGCCACAGCGTAAGGCGCTGGCTAAGACCGGTCGCGGCCCCAAGCCGTTGCGATCCCTCTAGGGGCGATGAGCGACATCACCAGAGCATTGTCGTGTCGGCGCTGCGTGTCGCGTTGAAATCCCTCTGGGGTGATGAGCGACGTCTCTCTCAGTGACGTGTCCTCGATGCCGAGGGCAGGTTGCGATCCCTCTGGGGGTGATGAGCCACCCCTGCCGAAGCTGATCATCCACAACGCCCCGTTTTTGCGATCCCTCTAGGGTGATAAGCGACCTGTCCTCG
This sequence comes from Actinomadura rubrobrunea NBRC 15275, assembly GCF_001552235.1. NCBI lineage: Bacteria > Bacillati > Actinomycetota > Actinomycetes > Streptosporangiales > Thermomonosporaceae > Actinomadura > Actinomadura viridilutea. The sequence continues at coordinate 82,823 of NZ_BCQU01000021.1, forward strand.
GTCGACCTGGCTGTGCTGACGGTGCAGCGGTGCGATCCCTCTAGGGGTGATGAGCGACCCGGCCCGCGCACGAACGTGCCCTTCGCGGGGAGCGTGAGTTGCGATCCCTCTAGGGCCTGTTTTGTGGATCGTGGTTGAGCCAGAGCATGAGGCTCGT